>CAIRDL010000350.1 GCA_903877345.1 uncultured Oscillochloris sp.
GCGCCAACGCTGTGCGGAGAGCAAGCTGCCACTGATCTAGTCGCAAGGCCCGACCGCTATTGACCTTGCCCCCCCTGCGCTTGCGCGGGGTGGGGCTTATGCACTTGGAAGCGGGTCTCCAGGTGAGGAGCCATGTATGGCTGAGCAGGTGAAACGAACCGTGCGTAAAGGGCGCATCTACCGCTTCCTCATCGCCGACATTGAGTACAGCGCCTTCATCTGGGAGGCTGGGGCCAGTTTCTGTGGGCGGGTAGAGAATCAGCCCCAGGTGCAACAGTGTCGCGGGCGTACCGCCGTTGCGGTGCGTGATATGTTGCGGGCGGCTCTAACAGCCACGCCGCCCGGTTAAACGCCTGGCGAGCAAGCTCAGAGGGGTCACTTTTGCCCAGATAGCCGCCCCAAAGTGACTCCTCTTGACGGATTCAACCTTCGCACAAGCTCAAATCTAACAAAGTGTTTGGTTCCAGACTTGGCAGCCGTAGGGCATCCTAGTGCGCTCACCTTGAAACCTGAACCTCTGAACCCTTCCTGTAAATACACCCAACACGATGCTATGGAGATTGAGGCAAAATTCCGCGTTACGATTGCTGATTTGCAGATAGTCGCTCGCATGCGTGAGCTTGGCGCTTATGCCTTGACCCTTGCCCCTGCCCCCGAACAGCAGCTCAACGTCTACTACGACACCCCCGATGCTCGCCTCCAGGCGGCGCGGCACGGCCTACGGGTGCGCCGCATTGGTAGCCGAACCTGTGTCACACTGAAAGGCCCCGCTGAGGTCGGCCCCGACAGCGTGTACCGCCGTGCCGAGTACGAGTTCCCTGGCGGAGACCCCAACCCCGCTACGTGGCCGTCTGGCGTGGCCCGCGATCTCGCCCTTGCCCTCACCGGCGGTGCGCCCTTGCGGCCCATCGTCACTATCACCACCGAGCGCTACATCCTCTACGCCAGCCGCGCCGGGGTCATCGTGGCCGAAATCTGCCTTGATCAGGGGACGCTGCGGGCGGGCGACCGCGAACGCCCCTTCACCGAACTCGAGATCGAACTGCGCTCCGCCGGTAGTCGCGCTGACCTCACCGCCCTTGCCGCCAGCCTCGGCACCCAGATCACCCTCACCCCTGAACCACTCAGCAAGTTGCAACAAGCGCTCACGCTGCTCCAGAACCGCGCTTAGGCAAACCTCCCGGAACCCTGGAACGCCGTCCCCCGCCGACCACCCGTTGCGGTCGGTTGGCGACCAGCATCCCCCAAAACACACACACCGAAAGGCTGCAACTAATGGATGTGCCCGCGCTGCTTGAACAGTACCAGGTTGATCTGCGCCACGCTCGGCAGGTGGCTGATTTGGCCTTGGCGCTCTTCGACGCGGTAGCCCCCCGCTACGCGCTGCCCGCCGCCCAACGCCGCCTCCTCGAAATTGGAGCCTTGCTGCACAACGTCGGCATGACGACCGACCCGCCTGCCCACCATATCATCGGGCGCGATATTGTGCTCCGCCACGCCATCGCAACCTTGAGCCGGCGCGAGCAAACCCTCGTGGCCTGTATGGTTGTCTTTCACCGCAAGCGCGTTCGCCCCGAACTTGAACCAACCTATTTGGCCTTGGGTAAAAAGTGCCAGCGCGAGGCACTCCAACTGGCAGCTATTTTGCGCGTCGCCGATGGCCTAGACTACGCCCAGACACAAACGACCAGCCTTGTTAGCGTCAAGTCTGTTGCGAACGGTCTATGCATGCACTTGAGCGGCCCCCATGCCGCCAGCGATGGTGCGCGAGCCGTGACCAAAGCCGATCTGTGGGCCAAAGTCTTTGGCACGCCTTTGGGCGCCGAGCCAAGTTCCGTCGCGGTGGTTGAACCAACCGCGATGCCTATTGAGACCGCCGCCTCTCACGTAGCCCTTTGGTACGCCGCCCCCGAGGTGCCTCTGGCCGAACTAGGCCAAGTGCTACTCCGTCGCCATCTGCGGCTCCTGCGTACCGCTGAGCGTGAGGTACGTGCGGATGAGAAGACCGAACCAGTTCACGCGCTGCGTGTCGCCACCCGACGGCTCCGGGCGCTGCTCCATCTCCTCGCGCCAGTTTACTACGGCACTGATGGTCAGCTCTACGCAAAGGCTTTGCGGCGCCTTGCGCGAGCCGCCAGTGCCGTGCGCGACCGCGACGTGCTGTTAGCCGACCTCCAGACGCGCACCGCCAACCTGGGTGAAGCGCTGACCCCTGCGGTTGCCGCCCTGACCGTCGTGCTGCGTGAGGAACGCCGTGTCGCTCACACCACGCTCAGCGCCTACCTCGACGACACCCGCCACACCACCTTCGTGCGGGCCTTCGCGACAGCCCTCAACGACCCTGCGAATTGGAACGACACCCCACGGGTGTGTGATTTGGGCGGGAGCACATTGTGGCGGCACTACGAAGCGTTACGCGCCCACGACCGGGGCGGTCTGCCCACAGAACCGGAGACGCTTCACGCGATGCGCCTTGCCGGCAAGCGTCTGCGCTATGTACTTGAACTCTTCACCGACACCCTTGGCCCCCGCGTCGAAGCAGCCGTCAAGCCCCTTGTGGCTTGCCTGGATCACCTGGGCGCGCTCAACGACCTCACCGTAGCCCGTAGTCGTCTGGCTCCCTATGCCGCCGCCACAACCACCGCCCCCGCTGTCGCTGCCTACCTAGCCCTGCGTGAGCAAGAGGGCCAGCACCTCAGCGGCGCGCTACCAGCCCGTTGGGCGGAACTCACCAGCGCTGATTACCGGCACAAACTGTTGGCGTTGCTCGCTCACTTGTGAGGGGAAGCGGAAGATTTAAAACCCAAGTCTTGAACCCAGCGAGTGCCACATGGCAGGCGTATGTTTCGCAACTAGCCCGCCGCACTCAGCACCGCCAAGGCCAGCACCTCAGTGAGTTCGCACACGGCCCCGTAGGTGTCGCCAGTCAGCCCGCCGAGTTCGCGAGTCCACCAGTGCCCCAAAAACTGTGCGCCAGCACCCGCCAACAGCACGGCCACGAGGCCACCAACGCCAGCGAGGGCGACCGCCACAAGGGCCACTCCAGTGCTGATGACGAGCAACTGTGGGCGGCCAAGCTGGCCCTGCACGCTCCTGCCGAGACCGTCGGGGCGAGCTGCCGGAAACTGGGTCGTGACGACGAGCATCGCCCAACGGCCCAGTATGGGCGCAATAAGCACAGCCCGCCACCAGTTCGCGCCGGTGTCGGCGAGAAAGACCAGCTTCAGCAGCAGCACGCTGCTAATCGCTAACGCCCCCATCGCCCCAATCCGACTATCCTTCATAATCGCCAGCTTACGCTCGCGGGGGTGCCAACTCATGATGGCGTCGAAGGTGTCACTTAGCCCATCAAGGTGCAGCCCGCCGCTTAGTACGCCCCAGGCGACGAGCAACAACGCCGCTTGGGTCAGCGGTGTCCACCACAGTCCAGCGAACCAACCCACCCCAAGGAGCAACCCGCCGATGATTGCCCCCACCACAGGGAAGTAGCCCAGGGCGGCAGCGATCCCGCCCATGATGTGCTTTGGCGCAGGCCAAGGCAGCGGCACCGTGGTCAGAAAGCGCAGCGCCGTGTCCAAACAGGCGAATGGGCCGGGCTGCGGTGTCGGGTCGCTCATTGTAAGCATCCTTTTTGACTGATTTTAGATTTCCGCAGCAGAATGCCCCAAACGGTGCCGACAGTCGCTTGACTCGTGACTCGTGACTCGTGATCCGTGACCGGGCTGCACCCTGACCGATTATGGATCACGCAGCACGGATCAGATGGGATGTTTTAAATCTGCAATCTAATCCAGCCCATCTAGCAGCGCCCGCACAAGCTTATCGGGCGTAAAGGGTTTCTGGAGAAAGCACGCGCCCTCTTCGGCGATACTGTGGTCAACCAGCGCATTGTCGGTATAGCCCGACATGTAGACGATGCGCGTGTCGGGCCGCAGGGTTCGCAGGGTTGCGGCGAGTTGCACCCCGTTGAGGCCGCCCGGCATCACGATATCGGTCAGGAGCGTGCTGATCGGGCCGGCATACGCATGCGCGAGCGCCAGCGCCGTGGGGCCATCGCCTGCCTCCAGTACGGTGAAGCCCTGGCGGGTCAAAATCTGGCGGGCGAGGTTCCGCACATCGTCGTCATCTTCGACCAAGAGGACGGTCGCGGCATGGGTGCGACTCGGCCCCACCACCCCAAGACGGGCCGGGGCCGGGGGTTGGGCTTGGTTTGGCCCCGCATCAGTGGTGATGGGCAGGTAGATCTTGAAGATCGCCCCTTGCCCCACCTCACTTTGGAAGCGAATGTGACCGCCACTCTGCTGCACGATGCCGTGGACGGTCGCAAGACCCAACCCAGTGCCTTTCCCCCGTGGTTTAGTGGTAAAAAACGGCTCGAAAATATGAGTTTTCGTCTGCTCGTCCATCCCCGTTCCCGTATCACTGACGACGATCAGGGCATAATCACGGGTGTCGGTGCCATCATCACGGCGACCCGACAACTCGTTCGCCAGGGTGGTCGCCGTTTCAATCAACAGGTGGCCGCCGTCGGGCATCGCATCACGCGCATTAATCACCAGATTCATCACGACTTGTTCGATCTGGCCCTGGTCGGTACGCACCAGCGGTAGATCGGGGGCCAGACTAATGCTCAAGGTAATATCTTCGCTGATCAGACGGCGCAACAGTTGATCAAGGCCCAAGATTACTTGGTTGAGGTTCACCAGTTCCGGCTGTAGCACCTGACGGCGGCAGAAGGTCAGAAGTTGGCGCGTCAGCGTGGCGGCGCGGGTGCCCGATAGGCGAATCTGCTCAGCTGAATGGCGCAACGGGTGCTCGACGGGCAGGTCATCAAGCAGCAACTCGACTTCGCCCAGCATCACCGTAAGCAGGTTGTTGAAGTCGTGGGCCATCCCGCCCGCTAGACGCCCCAATGCCTCCATCTTCTGCGCTTGACGCAAATCCTCCTCGGTCTGCCGTTGCACCCGCATATCACGCACGATGGTCGAGAAGAGCGCAGCCTGTCCGTCAGGTTCCTTGTGGACGATGATCACCTGAGAAACCGGAATCTCGCTGCCGTCGCGGGCAAGCAGGTAGGTGTCGCCCGTCCAAACTCCGTTGTGCAGCGTAGCGGGAAGGATCTCGTCGCGCAAGGCACCTCGCAGACGCATAGGGAAGAACTCGGCCATATGGAGACCCGCAAGCGGCACCTCGTCGCTGAGGCCCATCAAACGGCGGCCCGCCTGATTGAGGAAAATGGATTGCCCCTGGAGATCGGTCATGCCGACCATGTCGGTGGTCGCCTCAATGATCGCCGCCAAGCGGGCCTGCGCCTCCTCTGCACGGTGGCGCTCCGCCAACTCGCGGCGGGCCGCCGCGTAGAGCCGGGCATTCTCCATTGCGGCAGTGGCTTGGGCGGCGAACGCCATGGCGAGGCGGGCATGTTCGGTGGTGTAAAAGTCCGGCGTGTACTTGTTGAGCGTGATCATGCCGATCATTCGCTCGCCGAAGATCATGGGCACGCCCAGCCACGAGCGGATGGGGTCGGCATGAAACGGCTCGGTCTTAAAGATTGGGTACACCGCCGGCCCATCCTTCAGAATGACGGGCAGCCATGTATGCGCTACTTCCGCGTTCGGCGTCTCCCCGGGCACTAGGGGAAAGGCGAGGCCGAGCATATGTTCGGACGAAGCGGAGCCGTAGGTGCCGACGATGCGCGATTTTTCACCCTGAACTTCTTGCACCGAGGCGCTATCGAAGGGCACCATCTTCCGCAGTTCGGTCAAAATCAGCGCGAGCACCTGATCGAGGTTGAGCGTTACGCCAAGGGCTTGAGTCGCCGCCCGCAATGTCTCGGCCTCGTTACGCCCGACCTCCGCCGCAGTGAGCGTCTCGCGCAGACGGACGACGGTATGTTCCAGGGTGCGCCCAAGCGCGCCAATCTCGTCGAGGCCAGCGTGGGGCACGGCAGTATTCAGCTTGCCCGCCCCAATCTGCTCGGCGGCGACCGCCAGGGCGCGGATGGGGCGAATTATCCCGCGTGCCAACATGTAGGCGAGCGCCGTCGCGCTTACTAGTGCCAAAATGGTCAGCGCGGTGATCACCACTTGCGTCTCGCCCACTGGCGCAAGCGCAGCGGCGTAGGGGTGTTCGTAGATCACCGTCCACTGCACCGCACTCTGGCTATGGGGGCGCATCCGCTTGAAGGCTTGAAAACTGGCCGGACGATCCACCGATTCGATGATCGTCCCCTCGGCTTGGCGCAAAATAATCTGGGCATCATGCGGTTGCGCTTCCGTCAAACTGAGCCGGCGAGCGTTCGCGAGGTCAAGGTCAGAACGGTACAAGTAGGTGCCATCACTATCAAGCACCGAGGTACGCACGCCGAGGGTTTGGTCAACCAAAACGGACAAGATGGGCGCCAGGGGTGCTTCGAGTACCAGCACGCCTACCGGCCCAGTATCATCGGCATAGAGGATCGAGTAGCGCAGCAGAATCGAAGGGGTGCCGGTGAGATCAACCGTCGTAATCGCCACCATGTTGCCGTCAGGAATCCCAGCTTGGCGCAAGGCATTGACGAAGACGGGTTCAGCCTGTTGGTTACGCAATTGCGCCGTTGGTACCCGCCGAAAAAGGTTATCGTCCCCCTGACGCACACACACCTCTTCGACGCCCTTCGGGTTGAGCAGACAAAGGCCGCTGTAACGCCCAACGGATTGCCGCAGGAAGTCTTGGAACGTGGTGGCGACCAGATCCGGGTCACGGGTTTCAACGTGGGCATAGCGGCGCAGCGCGGCGCTCATCACCACAAAGAGCAGATCGCCGCTCCCCTGCGCGATGCGGCTCTCGGCAGTAGACGCTCGGGCCTCGGCGATACGAAGTTGCTCGCTGCTAATCTGACTGAGCAGAATCTCGCGGGTGCGCAGCAAGTTATAGGCCGAGACGAGGGTGGTGGGGATGAGCATCACCAAGACAAAGGCCATAATCAGCCTGACTTGGAGATGTGAGCGGATGAGGCGTACCATAATGATGGCGACTTGCCCCGGGCGACCCGGCCACTGGCCGATGCACCCAATCTTAGGCATATTGCAGATTTTAGATTTTAGATTTTAGATTGCAGCTTTGCCGCAACTGGACGCAGTGCATTCACCCAAACTGTCAAGTACCTGCGTACCTTGTCTAAGGCATGTTTCAAACTGAACGCGCCGATAAGGTTTTAGATTGCAGATTTTCCGCAGCAAGACGCGGTACATTTGCCACAATCTACAATCTACAATCTACAATCTACAATCCCCCTCACTCGGCCCGCTTCACTCCCAACACGATCTTGGTGCCACGGGGCACGAGATTGCCGTTCGCCAACCCACTGCCCTCGAGGGTTTGGGCGCTCACCACATCACCAACCGCGTAACGGTCATAGTCGGGCAGGCGGTCACGGCCCTGCGGGTCAATATAAACCAACTCGAGGCCCTGCGTATCGCGGATTAGCTTTTCGGCGGCGGCCTGTTGGATGCCGATCACATCGGGGAAGCGCACCACATCGCCTTGGCTGACCACCAGTTTGATCACTTGCCCCTGCGCCACCCGCAAGCCACTACTCGGCGCTTGGCTAAGCACGAAGCCCGCATCCACCTCCCGACTTGGGGCCTCATTCACCTCAACCGTGAAGCCGCTGCCCTCCAACCGTTGGCGTGCCAAAGCCACGGCGACCCGCTTCACATCAGGCACCTCAATCAACCGTGGCCCCAAACTCACCGTATAGGTCACCGGCTGGTTCGGGGCAACCAGCGTACCTGGTGCGATCTCCTGGCTCACCACTTGCCCAATCGCCGCCGTCGGGTCGTTCACCTCGCGGCGCACCGGGAGGCACTGGCTCTGTTGCAGGGTCGTCGCCGCAACGTCCGCCGTGAGACCCACGAGGTTCGGCACCGCCACCTGTACCTCCGGGGTGTTGGTAGGCGCACGCAGTTCCACCGTCGCCGTGGGGTTTTCCGGCCGACTGCCGTTCCCGCTGTTGTTGCCGCCGCCCGCAAAAAGTTGCCCCAACGCGCCGGTTCCGATGAGGAAGACGAGGGCGAGGACCCCAGCGAGCACAACCATGCCCACCAGGAACACCCCGCAGCCGAGGCCATCTTGACGCGGAGCGCGGGCGGGAGTACTGCGGGGCGGCGGGATGGGCATCCGGCCAGTCGTCCCACCGGTGCCACCAGTGCCGCTGGATCGCGGGGGCGGTGGCGGCGACGACGGCGGTTGGCCGCGTGCGGCCACCGCCTGGTTAATGGCCGTCTCTTGCTTGGCAAGTTGTCCATAGTTAGCCAGGAGTTGGGCGAACTCCTGGGCGCTCTGCGGACGCTGCGCCTGATCCTTTGCCAAAGTGCGCAGCACCAACGTCTCGAGGCCGGGCGGGATATTGGGATTGAGACGGCGCGGCGACGGCGGCGGTTCGGCCACATGCTTCATCGCCACCGCCACGGCACTAGCGCCATCAAACGGCAGTTTGCCCGTCAGCATCTCGTAAAGCACTACCCCCAGCGCGTAAACATCCGACCGTGGAGTAGCTTGACGACCCTGGGCCTGCTCAGGCGAAAGATAATCCACCGTGCCAAACGAAACGCCGGTCTCGGTCATCGCCGTGGAAAGATGACTTTTCGCGACGCCAAAGTCGGTAATGCGCGCCTGACCATCGGGGGTGACGATTACATTCTGGGGCTTCACATCGCGATGCACCATACCCGCCCGGTGGGCCGCGTGGAGGCCACGGGCAATTTGTTCGGCGAGCCCGACGGCCCGTTCGATCGCGAGGGGCGCTTCGCCAGTAATCAGCGTCTTGAGGTCGGTTCCCTCGACATACTCCATCACAATGTAATGGGTGTCGCCATCCTTACCAACATCGTAAACATCAACAATATTCGGGTGCGACAACATCGCCGCCGCCTGCGCCTCGTGGCGGAAACGTTCGAGGAAATCGGGTTGACCGAGGAAGTGCAAATGGGGAATCTTGATCGCGACTCGCCGGTTGAGCCGCAAATCACGACCAAGATAGATGCGGGCCATGCCGCCCTCACCCACTTTGCGCTCAAGCTCGTACCGTCCGTCGAGGACTTTCTGCATCGGGGGGCGCTATTCCATCAAAACCCGGCCTCCAGCGAGCGACGTGCGAGTACCAAGACTGGCACGCAGGACTGCGAGGACGGGGCAATTTGCCTATGGGGCCAGCGTTGGCAAGGGACTGGGAGCCGCAGCGCCCTGGAGGGTGACGAGGAAGGTGCGGAAGAGGAAGGGCGAGCAAACCCCAAACATTATGGCACTATGCCGTTGTTGCGTCAATTGGCGTCATTTCGCGCTAGGGCTACCTCAACCGTTCTAGCGCCGCAGCCGCCCCCGGATGGCCCCCAAGAAAAACCCCAGCGCCTCGATTCGCAAGGCCGCACTTAGGCCCAAGTAGCTCAGCGCCCCCACGCCCCCAGCCAGGGCAACACGGGGCAACGTGGGCAACGCAGCACCGAGCAGCGCAACCCCAAACACCACGCCGCCCATCAGCCCAGCGGCCACAAGCCCCTTGACGGTCGCTTCGCCAAGCCGCAGCCCCCGCAACGGTACCGCCCGCGCAAGCAGCGCGTACGTGATCAGCGCATGCCCGACCCATTGGGCCGCATTGCCCAACACCAGCGCCAAAAAGCCCAGGTGGGTAAACCAGAGCAGCGGCAAGGTCGCCAGAAGGTAACAGCCAATGGCCGCCCCCTGAATAAGATTCGGCGTCAGGGTGTTTTTTCGGGCGTAAAAGGCGAAAATGAGCACTTGGTCAAGAGCCGCTGCGGGCAACCCTGGCAGGTAGCAACCCAGTGCCAGCGCCGTGATTGCCGTATCCTGGGCGGTAAAGGCTCCGCGCTCGAAAAGCAACCCGGTGAGCGGCTCCGCCAGCGCTGCCAGCCCCGCCGTCGCCGGAAGGATCAGCAGCAGCACCACCTTCAGCCCCATCGCCAGGGTCGCCCGAAAGCTCGCCTCATCGGCGGCGGCGCTCTGCCGCGACAGCGTGGGCAGCACCGCCAACGCCACCGCCGAGGCCACCAACCCCAGAGGAAACTGGATCAGCGTCGTCGCGTAGCGCATCGTGCCGAGGGCGGCGGGATACCCAGAGGCGAGCCAGCGGTCAATCAGGGTGCCGATAATCGAGAAGCCGATGCCCAAC
>CAIRDL010000351.1 GCA_903877345.1 uncultured Oscillochloris sp.
AGATTTGGTTGAACTGGGCACAGATGAGGTCAACCATCTGCTCGATCAGTTGCGTCCGCTTCACCTCGTTCAGCGTTGCTTTAAGCTGTTCAACCAGTTGGTCAAGATATGATTGAAGCATCTGGCGGGCGCGGGTTTCACTTGTGTTTACGCGCTGGTGGCCGGTGCTATCAATCTCGATGCTCTTGCGGCCCGTAGCGGGGCGGTAGGTCGCCGTAATCAGCGCCGACTGAAACATCCGCACGCCGCTGTTCTTGTCGCGGAAAAAGCCACGCCCCGGTGTGTCCGTGCCGAGCATGGCGGCGTCGGGCAGGCCGACCATCGCCTTACTGTCCTCACGGGAATTGACCCGCAGCGACATCCAGTAGCTCAGGTTATTGAGCAAGCCTTCTTTGATCAGCGAAGGTTGTTGCGTGGCAAACAGCAGATGAACGCCGAGGCTACGCCCTTGCTTACCAACCCGGATCAGTTCATCCTGGAACTGCGGATAGTCGCGGATCATCTCATCAAATTCGTCAATCGCGATGAAGAGGTTGGGCAACGGTGGCAAGGGGCCGCGCTCAAGGCTCACTTTGCGGTAGCTCTTGATATTCGGCACATGCTCCTTCGCCAACAGACGCTTGCGGCGATCAAGCTCGCTATTCATCGCAATCAAGGCCCGTTCGGCCAAGAATCCCGAAAGATCTGTCACCATCCCCGCCGTATGGGGCAGTTGGTTAATGTCGCGGAAGGTAGCCCCGCCCTTGAAGTCAATCAGCAAGAAGTTCAGCCGGTCGGGGTGATGCTTGATCGCCAGGGACATCAGGAAACTGAGCAGCAGTTCGCTCTTGCCGGCCCCCGTGGCCCCGGCAATCATCCCGTGGACGCCGTGAATACCCTCGTTGAGGTCAAGCTCGATGGGATGCTCAGCGCTCTGGCTGCCAACCGGGACGGGGTGCCAACTGTTGGTGGGCATTTTTGCCCAAAGTTTGGTGGGATCGTATTGGGCGGCGTCGGGGATGTTCAGCAACGTCAGTAACTGCACATTGCGCGGCATCTCCCGCCCGCCATCCGCATCCGCCAGTTCCACCGGCGCGAGTTGGCGGGCGATCTCTTTGCTCTGGGCTGTATTCGCCACATCAGCCTTGAAGGTGACGTAGCCGCCACTCGGCCCTGCGATACCCAGACGGGCATGTTCTGGCGAACCGCCAAGCACCAAGTCAACATAGCCCCCACACTCGCTAGGGACGTTGCGTACCTCAGGCACCAAGCAGATCGCACTCACGTCAAGGTGGTGCCCGGTGATGCTCTGAGCAAAAACGGCACTCTCCTCGTGGTGAAGGTGATAGTCACTCAGGACGATAATCAAATGCGGACGCGGGCCGCTGTTTCCATCCTCGGCGCGGCGCTTAAACTCCTTGGCGAGGGCGGCCAACACGCGGCGCAAACCTTCGGGGTTGTCATCGTAGTGGGCGAGGAGGCGGTACGACTCGTCGCCGTCGAGGGGGCGAGTGTGAGGGAGGGAGCGCAGCCAATCCCACGAACTGTCGAAGTTAGAATCCCAGAACGCGGCAATCCGCACCTCGCTGGGGGCGTGGTGCATGGCGATCTGCCAAAGCAGCGCCTGAAGCACCTCAAACGACCGTCCACTGGGGCCGGCGATCCCAAGCGAACCCACCGCACGCAAGTTAACATCGAGGGGCACATCCCGCACCATGCGGAACTGCTCGGTCAAAAGCAGTGACTCCTCAACATCCTTACTGTACGTGCTGACACTGGGCGGCTTTAGGGTAAGGCTGGTAGGCCGATCACCCCGCCCGACCCGCAGACAGAGGAAGTCGGCATCAGTGGGGCGGCGTTCCCAGAGCCGGGTTGCCGCTACTGGCACCCCATCACGGTTCTGTTCACCGTGGGCAAGTTGCAGGAGCGCCTTGAGGTCGGGGTTATTCTCTTCGTGGCAACTGCGCTGCTGCCGTTCCAATTGCTCAAGACGGCGACGGGTGCGGGCAAGTGCATCCTGGTAGCTCGTCTTGTAGGCTAGAACCGCGCTTTCGTGATCCTGTTTTTGCTTACGAAAGGTGTAGTAAGCGGCACCCCCAGTAAGCATGGCAATGGCGACAATGGGCAGCGCGTTGAGCATGCTGCCGCCGCTACCTGAGCTACTGCGGGCAAAGGCCACGACGAGGTAAATCACCGAGGAGGCGAGGGGGATAACGATGCTGAGAATCCGCGCCCCAACGTGTTGTGCGGGGGCTTGGGGTGGCCCAGGGATCTCGACCTCATCGGTCGGGAGGGTGCGTAAAATCCGTGGGGGGCGGTTGAAGAGTGCGGGAGCCTGATTGGCGGATGCATTCGACGGAACTTGGTCGGCAGAGGGGGGCGGGACGGCGACGGTCATAACAGGCTCCTCGCACACTCAAAGGCAC
>CAIRDL010000352.1 GCA_903877345.1 uncultured Oscillochloris sp.
ACGATCTGGCGAAACCGCTCTTGGTCGTCGAGCCGCACGGTGAGCAGGATGTCGCGGATGATGGCGAAAAGCTGCGGAGCCTGCGCCAACGTCGCTTTGCCGCGCACCAGGAAATAGCCCAGATAATCGCCGCTCTGGAGATGAGAACCGCTCATCGGCGAGGCCCAGACACCGCCGGTCTCGCGGTCAATGCGTTGCACCAGCCGAATGTAATCCTCGTTGGCAGTACCCAGTTCGGTCAGCGCCCGGGCGAAGAGGGGCGCAAAGGGCAGCAGGTCGGTCGGCAAGGCGCGCAGGTCGAAGGCCAAGTCGAGGTAAACAATCCCGTTGGTGAATAAGTCGTGGAAGAGTACCGGGGTGCCAGCGGCCTCGCGTAGCTCGCTCGGCAACGTCTTACTCTGGCGGTTGAGATCGCCGATGCTCAGGGTCGGAATCTTCGCCAAATCCTCAGGGCGATCCGGCTCTTCCTGAAGGCGCTTGAGCGCTGCCGTTTCGGCGATAATTCGCTCTAGGTCGGCCTCACTCATGTTGGCGCGGGCGGCGGCGAGGCGGGCTTGCTCGGCGGCGGCGTCGCGCTCGGCTTGCGCGGGGTCGGGGCGCAGCAGCACACGGACGCGGTGGGTGTTTTCCAGCAACATCGTGCTAATCAAGTTTTCAAACAGGCGCTCGCCACGCTCGACGGCGGCTCGAACGGCAGCCAACGGAGCCTCAAAGCGCAGCGCGGCCAACGGGTCGCCATCGTAGAGCCACGTGCCCATACTCCGCAGCATTAGGCTGAGGCCACGCGGGAACGAGCCGGTGTTATTTTCGCGTAGCGCAAACTCGACCGTGTTGAGGGCGGCGGCGATCAGCGCCGGGTCAAGCCCTTCGTCAACCAATTGGCGCAAGGACGTGAGGATGAGCGCCTCGACCTTGGCGGCGTCGGCGGGGTCAATACCCTTGAGGCCGACAGCAAAGGTGTGCTCAAGCTGACCATCATTGTAGCCGCCGCCAGTCAGGCTTTCACCCAAGCGCGAATCAAGCAGGGCTTTGTAGAGCGGAGCAGCGGCGGTACCGATCAGGATGTAGCCGAGCAGGTCGAGGGCGAGCACCCGCGTAACGTCCGTCTCCTCGCCGAGCAGCCAACTGACGGTAACCATGCCCTTTTTGGTCGCGCCGTCGTTGGGTGCGGCGTAGGTCTCCTCGGCAGTTCGGGGGGCCGTAAAGCGTGGCTGACGCCCGATTTGTGAGGGGCTTTCCGCTCGCTCAAACTGGGACAGAGAGGCGTCGAGGATGCTCAGGCGGCGCTCGGGGTCGTCGTCGCCGTAGAAGAAAAGGCGCGCATTCGAGGGATGGTAGAGCGTCGTGTGGAACTGCTTGAACTGCGCGTAGGTAAGCTCGGGGATGGCCTGCGGGTCGCCGCCCGAACTGAGGCCGTAGGTCGTGTCAGGGAAGAGCGCCGCCTGACTAGCGCGATACAGCAGATAGTCGGGTGAAGAGTACTGGCCCTTCATCTCATTGAAGACCACGCCCCGGAAATTGAGTGGGTCGTCCTGCTGTTCAAGCTCGTAGTGCCAGCCTTCCTGTTGGAGCGTCGCGGGCGTAAGGAGCGGGAAGAAAACCGCATCAAGATAGACATCAACCAGATTATAGAAATCGGCCAAATTGGTCGAGGCCACCGGATAGGTCGTCTTATCTGGATACGTCATCGCATTGAGGAACGTTTTGACCGAGCTTTTGACCAATTCAAAGAAGGGCTTTTTCACGGGGTACTTGCGCGAGCCACAGAGTACCGAATGCTCAAGGATGTGGGCGATGCCGGTGTGGTCGGCGGGGGGCGTGCGGAAGGTCACGCCAAAGCACTTATTCTCATCGTCCGCGAGCAGCGAGAGCAGTTCCGCGCCAGTCTGCGCGTGACGATAGAGCAGCGCCCGGGCATTCAGTTCAGGGATTGGCTCGTCGCGCAGCAACTCGAAGCCGTGGGTCAGGGTCATAAAGCTCCTCCGCCTATCGGTGAGTCAAAGGGGAACGCTTCGCATTGTACCAGAATAGGCCGCATGGCAGACCCCGGCAGCGTTTTTTACCGCTCGGCAATCTGACGCAACGAGCGGATAGCGTTGGCGCAGGTTTCAACGGTACGCCTTCGACCCGCAACCTGACACCCGGCTCCTGCAACCTGATCTAAGGTTATTCGGGCGGGCTATGCTGGCCAAGCCGCGTCCCCTTTGGCACGTTGACAATCACACTTGCTTCATGCTCGGCGTGGTCGGCGTGGTCGGCGTGCCCGTGGTGGTTAGCACCATACTCGGTAATGAGACTCGATTTGCGAATGCGGCGATCATACTCACGGTTGATTGCGGCCATCACGCGCTGCCACCAGCCCTGCTCTGACATAAGAACCTCTCGGATGCGAACGGCTTAGGCCCCGACACCAAGGCGGCGACCACCCGGATTATACTGGACAATCGGCCATCCTGTGCGTAGCGCTCCGTTGTCGTGTAACCTAATTTTGGCCCCAATGAGTGGCACCTAGGCGGACGGGATTCCCAAATGGTTGGGCGAGGTCGCTCAGTTGCAAAAAAGCGGCTGATGAACCATACCTATTCCAGAGGTTACAAGCAGCGATGCGGAGGTTGCGCGATGGAGTGGATGACGTTGATCCAGGGCCGCCGTAGCGTGCGGGCTTTCCAGCCCACGCCGCTGACCCGTGAGCAGATCGAGGCGGTGCTTGAGGCGGCGCGTTGGGCACCTTCGCCCCACGGGCGGCAACCGTGGCGCTTCGTCGTCGTCACTACGCCGGCGGCAAAAGTGCGTTTGGCGACGGCGATGGGCGCAACGTGGCGGCAGCAGCTCGCCCATGACGGGCAGGACGAGGCGACCATTACGACGCGGTTCCAGAGGTCGCAGGAGCGCATCGTCAGCGCACCCGCGCTCATCCTGCCTTGCCTCTACCTGGCTGATTTGGACACGTACCCCGACCCTGAGCGCCAAGCCGCCGAGACGACGATGGCGGTGCAAAGTCTGGGCTGTGCGGTGCAAAACATGCTGTTGGCGGCGCACGCGCAAGGTTTCGCCAGCGGCTGGATGTGTGCGCCGCTCTTCTGCCAAGCTACGGTGCGGACGGCGCTCAAGCTCGCCGCCACGCTCCACCCACAGGCGCTCATTCCTCTCGGCTATCCGGCGCACGAGCCGCCGCGCCGCCCGCGCCGCCCCCTTGAGGAACTGGTGGTCGCCTGGGAGTGAGCGGAACCGTCACTCGGCCTGCATCAGATACGCATGCACTCCGGCCACGCCGACCCGCCGTTCAAGCTCCAGCACTTGGTCAAGGGCCGGTCGGTACGGGTGCTGCGAGGTGAGCATGCGGTCGGCAGCTTTGCCACAGCCAAGCCAACGCAGGTGGTAGTAAGCCACCCACTCGGCGTGGCCCTCACGCAGCATTTCATCCCGTAACAACGGGCAACGTTCGCCCTGCCATGCGTGGGCATACTCGTGGGCCACCGTGGTGCGAAAGCCAAGCCGGGGCAGGCCGTAGAGCATGTAAATGGCACGGATGTAGCCCTGGCGTTGGTAGAGACCCAGCGTGTTGTAGCCTGCGGGGGGCACGTTGCCGCCACTAGCGCGGATGCCTTCAAGCGTCGGGGCATCAACCAGCCGAAAGGCCACCCCCACATTGAGCGTCAGGCCAAGTTGGGCCACCACCCCCGTCACCGTCTCGTCAAACAGCCCCCGTGCCACCGCTGGGTCGTACACCGCCGTGGCGTGGCAGTTCGCACACTGGAGCCGCCCGTCATGGAGGCTCCAGTGTGCGGCTCCCAACGGCGCACCGCACGTCGCACAACGGGGTCGCGTTGCAATGCAGCGCGCACAGTAACGCTCAGGCCGGTCAAGCAGGGTGTAGTAGTTATTGTTTAGAGGACCCCCGCACGAGGCGCAGCGGTCACGGGTGGGGCGTGCGGGAGACATAGAACTGCTCATCGTCCTCGACTCAAGCAAAAAACTGCCGCACCGTCGCTGCCACCACCTCAACCTCGGCGCGGGTCAGTTCAGGGTAGAGCGGGAGGGAAAGACTGGTGGCGGCGAGCCGTTCGGTGATGGGCAGGTCGCCGGGGCGGTAGCCGAGATCCGCGTAGGCTGGTTGCAAATGGGTCGGGAGCGGATAATGGACATCGCAGCCCACCCCCGCCGCCAACAGGTATTGGCGCAGGCGGTCACGCTCCGCACACGTCACGACGAAGAGGTGATAAACATGCCCCGGCGTATCGGCGGGCAGCGTGAGCGGTAGCCCCGCGAGCAGTTCGCGGTACCACGCCGCCCGTTCACGCCGGGCGGCATTCCACGCCTCAAGGTGGCGCAGTTTCACGTTCAGGACGGCAGCCTGAAGTTCGTCGAGGCGCGAGTTGCGCCCGCCAAGCTCGGTGGCGATGTATTTTTCACCCCAACCGTACATACGGAGCCGCCGCAGCCGTTCGGCGAGCACATGGTCGTTCGTCGTTACGGCCCCGCCGTCACCGAGGGCACCCAGATTCTTCGACGGGTAGAAGCTAAAACAGGCGATGTTGCCCCAGGCACCTGCGTGGCGCACGGTTTCACCATCAAGGTGCCACGCGCCGTGGGCCTGCGCAGCGTCCTCGATGACCGCAAGGCCGCGTTGTGTGGCAAGCCTCTGAATCGCCTTCATATCAGCAAGCTGCCCGTAGAGATGCACGGGCAGCACTGCCTTCGTGCGCGGGGTGAGCGCCGCCGCCAGCCATGCGGGGTCAAGGGTATACGTCTGGGGATTCACCTCGGCAAAAACGGGGCGTGCCCCAGCCTGAAGGATGGCCGCCGTCTGGTAGACACAGGCGTTCGCCACGGTAATCACCTCGTCACCGGGGCCAATATCCAGCGCCACAAGGGCCAAATAGAGCGCCTCAGTGCCGTTGGCGACACCAACGCAGTGGGCAGTACCAGTCGCGGCAGCAAATGCCGTCTCGAAGGCGCGCACTTCTTCACCCAGCACATACCAACCGCCCTGCACCACCCGAGTCAGCGCAGTGGTCAATTCAGTACCCAGGCTGTTAGCTTGCCGCGCCAAATCGCCAAAGGGTACGCGCATTGTTAGGGGCATCGTTATTCCCTACACCGTTTCAGCAAGACGTTCGACCAGCCACGTCTGGATAACTTGAAGGCCATCGGGATGAATGCCGTGGCCGATAGGGTATTCGTGGTAGCTGTGGCGTACCGGCAGCGGCGCAAGCAGGTCACGGGTCATATGAGCTGCCCGCACGGGGATAATCTCATCAGAAGTACCGTGGAGTTGCAGAATGGGCAGTCCTGTCAGGGCCGTGGGCAATTCGCTTGGCATCAGCGCGGGATCCATATAACCGCTTGAGGCGATCAGTCCGGCTAGGGCCGTCGGCTGACGAAGCGCCAGCGCAAGGCTGAGAATAGCCCCTTGGCTGAAACCGAGCACGTAGGTGCGGGCCGGATCGGTGCCAAGGCGCTCCGGCAGCGTAGGCACAAACTGCTCAATGAGCTTGACCGCCTGCGCGCGCGAGGCGGCGTCAGGCACCAAGTTGCCCGGCGCACCGCCCAAGTGGTACCAAGCAAAACCACCCCAAGGCAACGCCAACGGGGCACGGGCGCTCACGACATAGAAGCGCGGGTCAACATAATCGGCGAAGGCGAACAAATCGTGCTCACTCGCCCCGTACCCGTGGAGCAGGAGCAACAGCGGCGGGTGCGTACTCGCTTGGCGGGGCTTCCGCTCAATCGTATGGATGTTCGTCATGGAATGATCAGCTCCTGGCCGACGCTCAGCGCGTCAGCCTGTGCGGACGAAAGACCGTTGGCCTTACGCAGGGCCTCAATGGTTAAGTTAAAGCGTTCGGCAATGGCCCCAAAGGTGTCGCCGTCTTTGACGATATAACGTCTGCCGCCGGTGGGTGGCTTCGGCGTGGCAGTAGCTGCGGGCGTGGCGGTGGCTGCGGGTGTGGTGGTGGCTTCAGGTGTGGCGGTAGCTTCCGGCGTGGCCGAAGGGCGCGGCGTAAGCGTTGGGATCACGGGTGGCCCCGCGTCGGGGGCTACATCAACAGGCATCAATTCGGGCGGCAGAACGAACGCCTCACCCCGGCTACTGGGCAGCAGCAGAGTCAAGTCGCCGACGCGCAACAGGGCCACATCGGCCCGCGAAAGGGTGAGTACACCCGCGATGGCAAGGGTGAAGAGGCCCGCCGACCACGCTACCACGCCCCGTTCGCCAAGACGTGGCCCAAGCAGACGTAGCGCCAGCGCCCCTGGCACAGGCAGTACCAGCGCGATGAACAACAGCAAATAGACGAGGGGTTGCGGCATAGCGGCGGCATTGTACCACGGGGAGCGCGGCGTGCTGATTGGAGCGCACAAAGCCAGGGCTACATCAAAATCACGCGCCGGGTGGCCTGACCGCTGACCGCTGACCGTTGACCGTTGACCGTTGACCGTTGACTGTTGACCGTTGACCGTTGACCGTTGACCGTTGACCGTTGACCGCTAACTATAGCCGTCCTATCCAGATTGTGAAGGGGAG
>CAIRDL010000353.1 GCA_903877345.1 uncultured Oscillochloris sp.
ACGGTCACGGTACGCAAACTGAGCCGCCGAAGATCGTGTGCTATAATCGCCCGACACGGACGTCTACGTAGAAACTTGCCCCGACCGTTGAGCCTGAAAGGAGGCCGACGATGGCCGATTTGCAGACGCTGATCAAAGACCGCCTGGCCCAGAACCGCTGGGGCATCCTCGGCAACCAGGGCTATGTGCTTGGCATTGACCTCGGCAGCTATGGTCTGCGCGCCGCCCTCGCTGACCTCCAGCATCGTACGGTACGCATCGGCCACACCGACATGAGTGGCAGCACCCCCGACGAACTCATCGAACATGCGATCACCCTCGCCCGCAGTTTGCTCAAGGCGGCGGAGGTTTCGCCCGACCGCTTGGTGCGGGTGAGCGTTGGCTTCGCTGGCCCGGTTGATCTGCGTTTCGGTACGGTGCGTCTCTCGCTGCGGATGCCCGGTTGGGAAAATTACCCGTTGCAGGAGCGCTTCGAGCAGGCTTTTGATGCCGTGACCTTGATTGACAACGACGCTAACCTGATTGCCTTGGCCGAAGCGACCTTTGGCGTCGGCGCGGGTCGCCAACACCTCGCCTATTTGCATCTAAGCAGTGGCGTCGGCGGCGGCTTGGTGCTTAATGGGCGGCTCTACCACGGGGCGACCTCGACGGCGGGCGAGATCGGCCACGCGGTGGTTGGGCACGGCTGGGATGGCTCGGGCCGTCCCGAAACCCTTGAGGAACTGGTTTCCATCGCCGGCCTCCTGCGCCGCGCCACCCGCTATGGCTTCACGACCGACAATCTCGAACTGATCTTTAGCGATCATCCGGTCAGTCAGCGGGTTGTCGCTGAGACCGTTGACCTCGTGGCAACCCGCTGTGCCCAAATCGTGGCCCTGATCGACCCCGAGATGATTGTCCTCGGCGGGATTGTCGTGCGGATCGGCGGCGAGCCGTTCGTCAAGGCGATTGCCGCGAAGGTCAATGATTTCATCGCGCCCCAGTTTGCCCGCCCGCTGCCCGTCGTTGCCTCCATCCTTGGCCCGGACAGCGTCACGGTTGGGGCGATTGCTGATGCCCTCGATAGCCTGTCGGACTAAGTACTATAGCAAACCTATCCAGGTCGTGAAGAGGAGTCAAGGCTTCAGCCGGCTAAAGCCTTGACTCCTCTTTACGATTCAAGGAGGATTGCTATAGTACTCCTTTTCCTAGCGTTTTATCGCAAGGTACTCAGTAGGTAGGGGCGATCCCTACGGGGTGGCCTACTACACCCCCGATCCCATTGCCTTGCGGCGTTTGGGATTGCATGTTCACCATCGTGCGTTCGTCTGAGGTGATTCTCTCGCCTGTACCGTTCCTGCTCGGCGTTCTATAGCGTCCTGCGCACCCGCCCGGCTTCGCACCATACCATACAGGGTCAACGAGTCTTGACGATGATGCACGACCGAGAGAACTGCTACGGTCATCATTTTCCCTGCCACCCGTGTTTCGTGGCAGAACCGCCGATGATTGTTCAGGTGCCACACCACAGCGCTGCCGTGATGCAGGCATTGTAGCACAATTGTATGGATGTCGCAACGTCAGCGAACGCAATGGTTCTTATGAACGCAAATGATACCTTCGCTAAAACTGACCGTAAACGAGCGTGGCTTCTGTGGTTGTGCCAGCTTCGCCAGATTGTGGGTGCGATGCTCACAATAGCGGGACGAGTCACCATGGTGAGACTCGCTCGCTGGACAGGTGACGAGCGTGCGGGATCGCAAGGCGCACGACCGAGGGCTTTCCTCTGCGGAAATAGACCCCCATTTTCCTAAGTCGTAATCGCTCATCCTAGTATTACAACGAGAGTTCGCCACAGAAGCCCACAGAAAAGCACAGAAAGATAGTTTTCTGTGCTTTTCTGTGGCCCAGGAAGAGAAGACCTCATAAATCGTCAAGTGCGAGCGTATCTTCGTAGACAGCTTGCGTTCCTGGGCCGAAAGCCAAGTGGTAGAACGCTGATGGGCACACGAAGAACGGACGGGGAAGGCAGCAATGGACCTCTACGCCCACTTGCTCGACGGCGACGACAGCGATGCGCTTGACCGAGTGTAGCGCCGACTGGACGGCGACCCGTGCTCATGCCGTGTGAGTCTGGTGCAACGCTATGCGATTATCCGTACTGTTCGTCTATAGTAGTACGGAGCGGGCAAGCGTTTTACGGCTTCAAGACGGGCAATAGAAAAGCGGTGCAACCCTATGCTACTAGCCGATTGTAAACAGAACACTAGAACATGGCCACAGTTCTTACGGAGCCATTGACACACGCAAAGCGCAGTTCCATAATACTTTTATCGTGGAAGGGTCAAGCCGTTCCTTGAGGAGCCTTTTATGAGCGCAACAAACGCCGATAATTCCACAGTTACAGTAGATTCTGCCCTTGAAGACTTACCTTTAGTCACCCTTGAGGGTGCTGTTATTTTCCCCTTTACTGTGATTAGCCTCACGCTTGATGAGCACAATCTCGCTGCGGTCGAGGCGGCGTTGAAGCACGGGCGCTTAATTTTGTTGGCCCCAAAGCGCTTAGACGCCGACGACACGGCCTCGTTGGCCGAGCAACTCTTCCCGGTTGCGGTTATCGGTCGGATCGAACAGTCGGGGGTGTTGCCCGGCGGGGCTAACGGGATTATTGTGCGCGGGGTGATGCGCGCTGAGTTGGGCGAGCAACGGCAGGCTGACCCGTACCCGCGCTTCAGTTTCACCCGTCGCCCCGATAGTTTCACGCTGACCCCCGCCCTCGAACAGTTGCTGATCGAGGTGCGCGCCGTGATTGATGCGGTGCTCGACCTGCGCCCCGGTATCACCCAAGAGGTGCGTAACTTCGTGCGCTCCATCGAGGATCCGGGCCATTTGGCCGATAACACTGGCTATGCGCCCGATTACACCTTTGAAGAGCGCCTTGACCTGCTTGCCACCTTTGATGTTGTCACCCGCCTGACAAAGGTGCAGGCTTTCTACCGCAAGCAACTGGCCCTGCTTGAAGTCCAGAGCCGCCTGCGCCAAGAAGTGCAAGAGAGTTCGGCGAAGCAGCAGCGCGAGTTCTACCTGCGCCAACAGATGCGGGCCATTCAGAAGGAGTTGGGCGAGGACGATACGGAGGCAACAGAGCTTGACGATTTGCGCGAGAAGTTGGACGCGGCGAATTTGCCCGAGGTGACGCGCAAAGAGGCTGACCGTGAGCTTAGTCGCTTGCGCCGGATCAACGGGAGTTCGCCCGAATACCAGATGGTGCGTACCTATCTGGAGTGGGTGGCTGAGGTGCCTTGGGGGCGCTACACAGGCAAGCCAATTGATGTGGCTTACGCCCGCGAAGTGCTCGCGGAGGATCACCAAGGGCTTGAGCAGATTAAGGAGCGCATCCTCGAATATTTGGCGGTCAAGCAGCGCCGCGCTACCCTTGGCGAGGATAGCGGTCGTTCGGGGCGCGAACCCATTTTGGCTTTCGTTGGCCCGCCCGGCGTCGGTAAAACCAGTTTGGGCCAGAGTATTGCCCGTGCCCTTGGGCGCACTTTCGTCCGTATGAGTTTGGGCGGCGTGCGCGATGAAGCCGAGTTGCGCGGCTTCCGCCGCACCTACATCGGTTCGCAGCCCGGGCGGATTATTCAGGAACTGCGCCGCGCCGGGGCCGCTGACCCGGTCATTCTGCTTGATGAAATTGATAAACTCGGCAACGACTATCGGGGCGACCCGTCCGCCGCCTTGCTCGAAGTGCTTGACCCCGAACAGAACCACACCTTCACTGACCATTACCTGAATCTGCCCTTCGATCTCTCGCAGGTGTTGTTTTTGGCGACGGCTAACACGTGGGATACGGTACCCCCGGCGTTGCGCGACCGCATGGAGGTGCTGGAACTCTCGGGCTACATTGAGGATGAGAAAATACGCATCGCGCAGAGCCATCTGGTGCCGCGTCAGACCCGCGCTAACGGGCTGCGTCCCGAGGAGGTGCGCGTTGAGGATGAAGCGCTGCACGCCATCATTAACGGCTACACCCGCGAAGCCGGCGTGCGCAACCTCGAACGCAATCTCGGTGGCGTGTTGCGCAAGGTGGTGCGTAAAATCACCGAGGTCGGCGCAACGACCAGCCCCGACGACACGCTCACCTCAGAGGCAACGGCGGTGGTGGTTGACGGCGACTTTGTCCGCGAGGCGCTGGGTCGCCGCCGCTTCTACAATGAGGCCCAAGAGCGGATTGACCAACCTGGCGTTGCGACGGGCATGGTCTGGACACCTGTAGGCGGCGATATTATCTTCATCGAGGCGGTCGCCTTGGAGGGTGATCGCGAGTTGAAGATTATCGGCCAATTAGGTGAAGTGATGCGCGAAAGTGCAGAGGCCGCACTGACCTATGTACGTTCGCGGTCGCACAGTCTGGGCATTGACCCGCGTTTCTTCGACACCCACATGGTACATATTCACGTCCCGGCGGGTGCGGTGCCGAAGGATGGCCCCTCGGCGGGCATCACAATGGCGACGGCGTTGGCCTCGGCGGCGACGGGGCGCTTGGTGCGCGAGGATGTGGCGATGACGGGCGAAATCTCGCTACGCGGGCGCGTGCTGCCCATCGGCGGGATCAAAGAGAAAGCCCTGGGCGCGCACCGGGCTGGCATCAGGACGATTATCCTGCCAAAGCGCAACCTCGCCGATCTCGACGATTTTCCCGCCGAGGTGCGGGCCGAACTGACCTTTGTGCCGGTCGAGACGCTTGATGAGGTGCTGGCGACGGCGTTGCGCCCCGCTGCAATCCAGCCCCCACGCCCCACCTTCGACACGCTGCTCGCCCCGTCGCAAGATCAACTGGTGGACTGCACCGAATAAGGAACTTCTAATGGATGACCATGCGAATTTACTAACTAGCGACGAGGCGATTCACGCGCTGTTGCGCCGCACCCGACGGGTGGCTGTCCTTGGGATGCGCCCGGAAAGTCACGCGCATAAGCCGGCCCATTATGTGCCCGCCGCCCTCATCGAGATGGGCCTGGAAATCTTCCCGGTGCCGGTTGCCGACCGCGACGTGACAGCCATTCTGGAGCGCCCGGTCTACCTTAGTCTCGCTGCGGTGCCGGGGCCGCTCGACATCGTTGATGTGTTCCGCCGCCCTGAGGATCTGCCCGCCCATCTTGACGATCTGTTGGCCGCCCAACCTTACGCGGTCTGGTTGCAGTCAGGCATTAGACATGATGGGGTGGCGGCGAAACTGGCGGAGGCTGGCATCAAAGTGGTGCAGAACCGCTGTCTTATGGTGGAATATCGCCGTTTTCTTGCCACCACTGGCGGAGACGCAGTCGAGTAACGTGCGGTGCTGTCTACCCTTAGTCGGCCCGCCAGACGTTATCTCCTCCACACCACGCTGCTCACGTTTGGTCTGTCCATCAGTGCGCTCTTCTTCAACCTCCTGTTGGTCGCGTTAGGCTACGCTGAGCGTACAGTGGCGCTGCCGCTCGTGGGCGAACTGTCGCTCCTTGGGCTGCTCAACAGTCTGCCGGTGCTGGTCGCCGGGCTGAGCAGCCTGCCCATTTGGTGGCTGGTGAGCGTGATCGGGCTGCGTCCCGCGCTGTTGGTCGGGGCGTTGCTCCACGCCGCATCGCTGCTCGGGGTTGCGCTTTGGACGGCACCCCTGCCCTTGCTCGTGAGCGTGGCCCTTGGTGGCCCTGCCGCACTGCT
>CAIRDL010000354.1 GCA_903877345.1 uncultured Oscillochloris sp.
CGATCACGGATCACGCAGCACGGGTCACGACGGAACAATTGAAAAGATCCGCTTCCCTGTAGGCTTATAGATTTGCCAGACACCGGAGACCAATCATGCCGCGCCCAACGTTGACCTTGCTGTTCTTGCTGCTGGTGGTTGATCTGTTGGCAGCGTGCGGCCCCGATCTGCCTGTGCGTACCGCCACGCCTGAGCCGACACTCCAGGTTTCCGCCACGCCCACGGTGCGCCGTCCCGTTGCTCCAGGGCAAACGGTGATCCGCGTAAGCACCGGCGATTTCGGCGCGGGCTTGGCCCCGCATCAGGCGATCATCGCCCGCTTCGAGGCTGCCAATCCCGATCTTCAGGTGCAGCTTGAGCCGGTGGGGAATGGCGATTACTATCAGTTGCTCCTTGACCAGATCGCCACGGGCAACCCGCCCGATCTGCTTCAAATTGGCGACGATGCAGTGCCATCCTTTGTTGATCGCAAAGCGCTGTTGAGTTTGGATGAGTATATCATCAGCCCCAACTATCCCCTCGATACCGGGATCTATTTGCCCGGCGTGCTTGAACCAGGTCATTGGGCGGGCAGTCAGTATTTGCTGCCCAAAGACTTCACGCCCCTAGCGATCTACTACAACAAGAAACTGTTCGACCAGTATGGCGTGCCCTACCCGCAACCGGGCTGGACCTGGGCTGATTTTCTACACACCGCCCAAGCGCTAACCAAAGACACGAATGGTGACGGTACGACTGACCTTTGGGGCGTTCAGCTTACGGGCAGTTGGACAACTGGCTTCGAGTATTGGGTCGCTGCCGCAGGCGGGCGACTGGTCAGCACCGATGGGATCAGTTTCCTCGGCTATATGGATTCATCCCAGACAGGCGAGGCGCTCCAGTTCCTCCACGACCTGTACCACGGTGCCAAGGTTGCGCCCATCCCTACGAATCTGAGTCCTTTTGCCACGGGGAATGACCAATTCGAGCGTGGTGTAGCCGCGATGCGCGTGTTTGGACATTGGCCTTTGGCGAACCTGCGTAAGAACCCGGCGCTGGATTTGGGCATTGTTGGGATGCCGGGCCATGTGCGACAGGCGAACATCCTGCTCTGGAGTGGCTTCGGCATTGCGGCGCTGAGCCAACACCGGGAGGCGGCATGGCGCTTCTTGCGCTTCTACGCAGGCCAAGAAGGGGCCGAAGTCTGGAAAGATTGGGGGTTGCCAACCGTGCGCAGCGTGGCGGAGCGCGCCGGATTGGTCAAGGATCCCCTTGAGGGCGTATGGCTGAGTGAACTGGCGCACTTGGTGCCACGGGCCTACACCGCTGTGCCGACGTGGGGACACACCGGCGACCCGGCGCTGGCGAAGTTACTCGAAAAGATGATTACCCAACCCGAGGCCAACCTCACTGCCGCTCTCTACGATGCCGCCATTGAGGCACAGGGAGCCTTGGTGCAGCAGCAGTAGCTAAAGGAGGCGGATAAGCATCCTTCCTATACTACACCGTAGGGACGAAACCGAGTAAGGAGGACGCGCTCCGACCAGGGCTGATGCAACGTCCGTTGTGGTACCAAGTCCACCGCCCGCCGGGAGGCTAATGAACTTTGCTTTTTTAATCCGGCCATGCTGATCTGGCTTTGGCGCAACAGGTTCACCTGCACGTGTACGGATCATTTAGGTGAAGTTCATTAGCCACCCGGTGAACGGGTAGGCTCTGGCGTGCTCGGACGTTGCATCAGCCCTGAACGGTCACCGCTAGGGCAGGCAGGGCGTGAAACAACTCATGTTATAATTGGGCGCAGCGTAGATTTTAAGGATGCCTCATGCCGTTCGGTGCCCATATGTCCATCGCGGGCGGAATCGCCAAAGCGTTCGCCCGTGGCCAACAGGTCGGCTGCGAAGCCATTCAGATTTTCACCAAGAATGAGCGCCAGTGGGCCGCGAAGCCGCTCCACTCTGAGGATGTCGCTGCCTTTCGCGCCGAGCAGACTCGCACCGGCATTGGCCCCGTGGTCGCCCACGCTTCCTACCTGCTGAACTTGGCCGCCCCCGCCGACGAACTGTGGCAAAAGTCCAGCGCGGCCTTTGCCCACGAGTTGGAACGCTGCGCCACCCTCGGCATCCCCTTCCTCGTCATGCACCCCGGGGCGCACACCGGCAGCGGCGAGGGAGCGGGCCTCACCCGTGAGGCCACGGCCCTCAATCAGCTTTTCGCTGAGGGTGTCGGCGGCGACACCGTCGTTCTCCTCGAAACGACGGCGGGGCAAGGCACATGCCTCGGTCATCGCTTCGAGCATCTTGCCCGCCTCTTCGAGTTGGTGCCTTATCCCCAGCGCCTTGGCGTTTGCGTTGATACCTGTCATCTCTTCGCCGCAGGCTACGACATCCGCACCGCAGCCACTTACACCGCCACGTTCGCTGAACTCGACCGGCTCGTTGGCCTCGCCCAAGTGCGCTGCTTCCACCTGAATGATTCGCAGAAGGAATTGGGAAGCCGCGTTGACCGCCATAGCCACATTGGACAAGGCTGCATCGGGGTTGAGGCCTTCCGCCTCCTTGTCAATGACCCGCGCTTCGCCGCTATCCCAATGCTGATCGAAACCCCAAAGGGCGAGGCGATGGTCGAGGATCTCGCCAATCTGACGCTGCTCCGCTCCCTTGTCCAGGCACCGACCAGGGCCTGACCGTGTATCGCTGCTTGGTTGAACCACCTTTGTGTTAGGAGACCCGTATGATCCGCAGGCTTTTCTGGTTGAGTACCGCTGCCGGGGCTGGCTACGCCGGCTACATGGTCTGGCGCTGGATGCGTGTGCAGAACAAGCCCTCCCCCACGCTCGAAGCGGCGTTGGCAGGCCGTCTGTACGAGGATGTGGGCGTCCGCCCCGCCGCCCCGGTGCGCCCATCCGCCGATGCGTCTAGCCCCGAAGCTCCCCAACCGCGCCGCATCGTCACCCGCGTCCACCGGGGCGCACCCCCTTCCGCCCCGAAATCCGATGCTCCAGATACTGCCGAAACCACCGCTGCCCCTGCCGAGGACGAGTCGGTTACCCTCGCCGAGGCTCCCGCCGTCCCTGCCGAAGACGAGTCGGTTGTTGCTGCCTCTGCCGAACCCAGCCAAGACGACACACGCACCAACATCAACCAGGCCGACGAGGCTACGCTGGTCGCCCTCCCCGGCATTGGACCCGCCCTCGCCCGCCGCATCATTACCTACCGCGATGAGCACGGCCCCTTCGCGAGCGTTGAGCAGCTTGAGAGCGTCCCAGGTGTCCGTCGCAACCTTGACGAGTTTCGGCATCTCGTGACGGTGTAGCGCGCAAGAACGAGCGCGGCGGGCCAGTCAATTTTGTTGATTGGCCCGCCGCGTTTTGCTGCGCTCGACCTGAAACCTAGCCCCTGAAACCCTGTCTAAAAGCGCTTACCCCTCGTCATCTATCACCCCGACCGCACGGGGGCCGCGCAGGTGCCAGATCAGGCTCCCAAGGGCAGCCCCAAAGCGGTTGATTAGGCGCTGCCGTTCCCGCCCTTGGTCATAGATCTTCTGGGCAATGGCCCCAACACTGGCCGCCTCGCCGCCCGCAACATCAAAACGCACCGCATCAAGGCCAAAGGTGGCCGCCACATCAACCAAGTGCGGGATCGACTCGTAGGGCGGTTCCAGCTTCAAGGTGGCCTGCACAAAGATGCCGTTCTGACGGGCAGACGTGACCGCCTTCTGAAGCGCCTGACGGGCTGCCGTCGACTCGAAGACGTTGACGGCATCAAGCTGGAAGCCGAGAATCTCGCAGCCAGCTCGCGCCATGTGGGCGATCAGTTCGGCGTCGAGGTGTTCCGGTTGCGCGATGGCTTCCCAGCCAATCCCTAACTTGGCGTCACAGAGCCGCGTTAGCAACTCAACCAACCACGCTCGGTCGAGCGTCATCGGTACGTCGGCAATTAGGTAGTGGCGCAACCCAAACTCGTGCGAGACGCTACGCAGTTCGGCGACAATCCCAGTTGGCGAGCGTAGCACGAAGCGACCATTCGCCTCCAGTGCGCCCACGAGGAGCGTCGTCTGGAGTTCGCCGCGTGCTGCTCTGAGGTTATAACTTTCGAGCGAGAGCAAGAGGTGACGGGCGGGCAACGGCAACTGGTCTATGGTGAGGACCGGCGTGCGCCCAAGCTCTCCACCGGCTTGCTGGTCAAGCCA
>CAIRDL010000355.1 GCA_903877345.1 uncultured Oscillochloris sp.
CATCGCGAATTCGTCGCAGTTGAGCTTGCCCAGACTGATGGCCCCGGCAGCTTCCAGACGCTGCACAACGGTCGCGCTGTACGGCGGCACGAAAGTCTCCAGGATTGCCGAGCCACAGGTGGTGCGTACGCCCTCGGTGCAGAGGACATCTTTGAGCGCCAGGGGGATGCCGTGGAGCGGGCCACTGTCGGCGCGCCGTTCGGCGTCGGCGGCGCGGGCTGCCGCAAGCGCCTGCTCGCCCGTCCTCGTCAAAAAAGCCTGTACCGTCGGCTCGACGGCGTTAATCCGGGTGAGCAGGGCTTCGGTCAACTCGAGGGAGGTCAGTTCGCCCGCCACAAGGGCGGCGCTTGCCTCGCACACGGTTAACCTGTAGAGTTCCGCCATGAGAATTGCTCCAGAAAGAAACGCGATTGCCCATTAGAAAAGTGTCTGCGAACCCTAGTACAGCTCTCCGAAAATGCGTATGGAGTTGCGTAGCCTGGGAGCGAGGGCGTCTCGCCCTCGTCGTCTGCGCTGAGGGCGAGACGCCCTCACTCCCAGGTACCTACAACGGATTTCCAGAAAAAGGTACAAAGAACCACAGGTTGCGTAGCCATTGTTTGGCATCTTCGTGCCTTTGTGTCTTTGTGGTGAATCTGAAAGCTTGTTGTAGTGTTAGCCACCGGGACGCACCGAATCCTGCCCCTGCCCACGCATACTCCGCACCATCGCCGTCAGCGACTCGGCATTCAGCCACCCGTGGTTGGCGATCAGATCGCCGATACGGCTCCAGTGGCCCTGTGCATAGTCCGCCACCTGTTCTTCCAACACCACCGCCAGTTGTTGAGGGGTGAGGGCCGCCTCACGGAGCAGTTGCTCACCGAGAAAACGTGGCGGCAGGCTCGGGGTCTGCGCGAGGTGGTCGAGAGTCTGGAGCAGCAGGGTCATCGCGAGCACCGTCGCGGGGAGACGATGGTAGGCGACGAGGGCGAACCCGAGGGGCACGGGCTTCGCGCCGTTGAGACCCTGGCTTTCCTGGACAGCCAAGCGCAACTCGCGGGGCAAAAGGTAGCCCTGGTAGACAAGGTACTCGCCGAGGCGGTAGGGCGGCTCACCCGTTGGTTCGGCACCGGGCGCGTGGGGCGGCGGATAGCGGCTCACCGTGTCGTAGAACAGGTCGAAAATGGCGGCGCGAAGCAGCGCGTATGCTGACTCTGGTTCTGACATGTCCCCTCGCTTCTAGGATTAGGATCCCATGACCTATTTTACGCCACCCAGACTTTGGCTGTGGCTCCCGAAGGAGTGACCGTGCGGCCTACAGTCCCACCACGCCCTGCATTGTAGCACAAATGCGCAAGAACCGCACGGTTTTGACTCAAGTCGGGTATGACGCATGGTTATGGGATCACCGCACCACTTGCCCGCAACATTACGTCGCACCCGTTTGCGCATTGCTCTTGACGCCTTGCGCTACAAGATCTACACTACGGTACTATAGCGAACAGGAGAGGAGCTATCTATGCCGCCCGTACGTCCGACCCCCCAGCCTCACCAGCCACCCTTCCGTCTCGCCCATACTGGTGAAGGGGGCGCCGAGGTCATCTGGCCTACGGCGTTGCGTGTGCTCCTGCTGCTAACTGACGCCATTCACCCTAGCGACCCCACCCTCGCCCGTCTCTCCG
>CAIRDL010000356.1 GCA_903877345.1 uncultured Oscillochloris sp.
AGCGCGTAGAGCACATCTTCCCACCAACTCAGGCGTTCAGCGCTGGCGCAGAGGGCGACGATGTCGGCGAGCCGTTCGGCGCTCGCGGGTTGGGTGGTGAGCGCTACCGCCGCGCAGTAGGCGTGCAACGTGGGGTTGACGAAGCGAGCCGCGTGTTGCCCCACGCCCAACAGCAGGCGCACCTCGCGGAGTCGATCATAGAGGTCTTCGAGGCTGTAGTCGCGTTCTCGGCGCACTTGCCCCAGGATGCGAAAGACCTCATCAAGCGGCAACTGCTCCCGATGGTTCCAACGGCTCTGCCAAGCCAGGGCAAGCAGACTCTCACGGGCGGCATCGCCGAGACTGTAGCGCGGGTCAAGCTCGCCAAGCATCCGATCCAGATAATCTTGCATCAACTGGTTGCGCGTCAGCCGCGCTTGGGGGTTGCTGGCAAGACGTTCGGTGATCAGGCCGAGCAAACTGGGGTCGCTGGCGAGGTCGAGCAGGCGATTTTCGCGGATCAAATAGTAAAGATGCAGGGCGTTCGGCGCGTCACGTTGCCGCAGATAGTTGAGGATCTGCTGTTCGCCGAGGGGTTGGATGACAAAGACCAGGGCTGCAGCGAAAATCGTCGCCGGGAAGTTGTCTTGGGTCGCGGTGATGAGGAAACGCTCACGAGGCAGGCGCTGAGCGAGCGCGGTGAGGTCGTGGCCCAGATCGTGGCGGGCGCGTTCGGGGAGCGCATCGTAGTTGTCGAACAGGAAGACAAAGCGCGGGGCAGCATCGGTGGGCTGGCGGGACACGTCGGGGCGAAAAAGCTCCGCCAATCGTTCGGCGAGCGCCGGGGCGACCGTGCGCGCCTGTTCAATGCACTGCCGTTCGAGGCGGTTCTGGCCCCGCAGTTGCTCGTAGCCTGTCAACGAAATGAAGATGCCCAAAGGTCGGGTCGCGTCACGGGTCACCGCTTCGGCCAACTGGCAGGTCAGGTGCAGCAGCAAAGTGGTCTGGCCGGACTGGGGCGGGCCGATGAGGGCGGCGAAGTTGCTGGACTGTTGGCGCTCTTGAGCTGCACGGCGGCGCGTAGGGCGCGGTTCAAGCGCCAGCGCACGCGTGATGGCCTCAACGGCGCTCGTCGCGGCGGGTGCATCCTCGGGCCGGAAGCGTAACAAGTTCCAGTCTTGGCCGGGGGCAAGCGTCAGCACACCCACATCAATAAACTCGGGGCCAGCCCAGCGCACAAACCCCGGATCGCGCAGAATGCTCGTCACATACTCAAGCTGGGCATTCGGGCTAAAGAGCCGCCCCGTGGGATTCCGCATATAGAGCACCGGCGTGCTCCAGCCCAGGCGGTCGCGCTGGAAAACGCGGCGGCGGGCCACACTCATCGCCATATCAATAACGCCATCGCGCAACAGGTGTTCGGTCAGGCTGTGGGTGAAGGTCCGCGCCAGGGTCACTTCAACCAAACGCTGCATGGCAATGACGGCGGGAATCCCGCTTTCGAGCATCAGCCGGGTCGCCAGACTGTTGAGTGCGCCGGTGGTGGCGCTATTGCAGGCCACGAGAATCACCAGCGCGGGCCGATGGCTGGCCGGCAACTGCTGGAGAAACGTAAGCAGCACCTCGCTGTCATAAAGCTGCACGAGACCGCTGGTAGCATCTTCAAGCACCAACGCGGTGCCTTCCTTTGCAGCGTAAAGGGCGTGCCCATAGTAGAGCAGCGCATCGTAGCCGCGCTCGCGGTTGTCCTCGCCCTCAAGCGCCCCATGCGTAAGCGCCGTTTGGAACCCTTCTTTGGTCGCATTGGGCAGAACATCGCAGCCGAACTGACCCGAAGCGACAGCAGCGCTAAAGCGAGTACGAAAATCGCGCTCCTCAGCGGCCCGGTCGAGGCTAGCGAGTTGCCATTGGGCGAGATCTTTGGGCGAAGCGATGCCGAGCAACATGCGGATCGGGCGCTCGGCAGTGGGCTGACCTTCGTTAAACGTGTCGCTTTCGATATAGCGCGAAAACGCAATCTGCGGATCGGTCGCCAGGGGATGCGGAGGCGAACTGCCGCCACTCGCATCAAAGTAGAGCAGTTCCCAGGGTATGGCATGGAGCAGCGGAGCTTTGGCGTCAAGGGCGAGCCGCACGCGAAGGATGCGCCCACGGGCGTTTGCGGCGGCCCAAGCTTGCTGAAAGGCGACGGCAAGCGCCCCGTTGAACAGCCGATTGAACAGGTCAAGCCCATTCGTCGCCATCCCCACCGGGTCGTGGTCAGATGGCGCGAGGTAATCGCCCAGGCTAACCTCCGTCCGCTCGTTAAGGCGTTGGCCGCTTTGGAGCCACAGTTCGACGATGTAGGTTTGCGTCTCTGGCCCAGTGAGTTCTTTGCGCTGCACGCGCACGAGGAGGTCGTCGAAGGTATCCATAGGTTTTGGGGGATAGGTTTTGGGGGATGGGGGATAGGGGATGGGAGATGGGGGATGGGAATGCGCTGCACAAAATCGAATTATAGACCATCGCAGTGACGGGTGCGCCCGCGCATAGGGGGTGTTCACGGTCGCATAGGGGGTGTTCACGGTCGCATAGGACGGATGCGTCCCCACATACGGGGTATCCACACCCCCGTGTGCCGGATGCGCCGCCGCATAGGGGGTGTTCACGTCCGTATAGGACGGATGCCACCCCCGTAGGGGCGAAGCAGCG
>CAIRDL010000357.1 GCA_903877345.1 uncultured Oscillochloris sp.
AGGCCAATGCGGTGCGGCAAGCGCTCCGTAGTGACCAGGCTGCAGCCCATCAGGCGTGGAGCCAATTGCGCCAGGATTTGCAGCAGCGCCGAAGTGGTGCTCAGGTTGCTCAGGCTACCGAGCCTGCTCAGGCTGCTCCGCAGGAAGCTGCAAGCCCCCAGGCTACGACACGAACCGGGCGGCAGCGCCGGGCAAGTGAGAGTCAGCCGGACGCCGCACCTGAGACCCCACAGGAGTGAGGTTGAGTGGCGCGTAGCCACTCTGGCGGGAGCGGGGCCAGCGACTGCTCACACCAGCAGTCGGCGGTCCCGCTAAAGTGTAGATATTTTTTTGACCAGTCTATCTGCTAGATTATCTGCAAGGTTCACTAGCGCGAGGTCGGGGCCATGTTTGTAGGAAGCCGTCGTATCCGCTCTGCGGGCCGTACAAGTGGGAGCGTCGAAGTGACGCTACCGCCACAGCTGCATGCTTTGCTCGAGATTGAGTGCCGCCTAGTGCTTCGTGACGGCACCCACCCCGAGATTGTGCTGCAGCCTGATCTGTCGGCTGCCCATACGCTGCTGCTGAAACTCTGGCGGTGGGTGCGGGCGGGGTTGGCTGTGATTGGTGAGGTGGGCGATTTTGACCCGGGTGCCTTTACCCTGGCGCTTTTGCCGCCGCGCCATTGGCAGCAACGCCCGCCTTTGGCTTATGCTGACGCCCTTGAGGTTTTGAACCGTAGCTCTAGCGCGACCGCTCGTGACGCCTTGGCCCGTTTGGTGGCTCATATGGGCATTGTCGCTGGGGGTAGGCTCGGACTCAGCGATGCACTGACCTCCGCTTTTGGTGATACCGTGGCCTATCTGGTGACTGGCGTGGCCCCCCTCACTGGCCTGGAGTGTGAGCGCGGCCTGACCCAACAACTGTTTCAGGGCCACGGCCCGCTCGATCAGGCCACCGCGACTGCGCTTGATGAGCACGTCTGGGCGAGTGTAGCCGCAGAATTGGCCCTCGCCTGGGAACAATTTGCTGATTGGCAGTCGAAGCCTGAAAGCCACAGCGCGGTTCGTCAACAATGGTACCGTGCGCTCCTCGTTGAGATGGGCAGCGCGAGTATACCGCTATCAGAAACAAGGAGAGAAGAAGCATGAGGGCTGCAATCAAAGCTACGCAGACTACCCAACCACGCGCTTTTGTATCGCTGCGCTCGAGCAACGAGTTTGTTGCTACCACAACGACGCACGAGGTGATGGATCGTGCGATGGCCTATCTCACGGCGGGCTTCCCGGTGCATTTCCGTGGCCCCGCCGGCACTGGCAAAACGACCCTCGCCCTGCACGTGGCGGCGCAGTTCGGGCGCCCCGTGATGCTTATTGCGGGCGATGAGCAGTTCACGTCCGCAGACTTGGTCGGCGAGCAGAATGGCTACCGCTTCCGGCGCGTCGTGGATCGCTACATCCATAGCGTGACGAAGTATGAGGAAGACGCCCAACAGCGCTGGGTGGATAATCGGCTCACGACGGCGTGCCGGGAGGGCTTCACCCTGGTCTACGATGAGTTCACGCGGTCACGCCCGGAGGCGAACAACGTGCTGCTTGCGGCGCTGGAGGAGCGCGTGCTGGTGTTGCCGACCTCGACCGGGCAGAGTTCGTATGTGAAGGTTAGCCCTGAGTTCCGGGCGATTTTCACCAGCAATCCGCAGGAATACGCCGGCGTTCATGAGTCGCCAGATGCGCTGAGCGACCGCTTGGTGACGATTGACCTCGATTACTACGACCGCAATACCGAGGTGGCGATCACGGTTTCCAATTCGCAATTGCCCCCTGCTGAGGCGGCGCGGGTGGTGGACATCGTGCGCGAGTTCCGGGCTTCGGGCGAGTATGACCAGGCTCCGACACTGCGCGCCTGCATCATG
>CAIRDL010000358.1 GCA_903877345.1 uncultured Oscillochloris sp.
GAAGAGCGGATAGAGCGGTGCGCGTGTCCAGAGGTATTGCGTGTGCCAGGCGAAGCCGCGCCCTTGGGCTAACCAGTCCGCCGAGGCGAGATATTCGGCTTCGTCGGAGATCAGGCCCAGACGCGGTAACGTGCCCCACAGGGCCAAGCGCAGGGCCAATCCGCTTCCCAAGGCAAGCAGCAGCGGCCAATGGCGACGGAACAGCGCGGCTTTCATGGTTGCGCCGCCACAATGGTGACGGTTCCCAGCACTAGGCGGTCGGTACCGTCGGTCACTTGGAGTCGGCCAGCTAGCGTAGGCACCGTCGGATCGTAGACCCCGAGGAGCAGCGTGTAGCGTCCCGGCGGCAAGTCGCGGGGCAGCGCAATGGCGCGGTCATCGCGGGCGGGCTTGCCGGGGAGCCAGGTGCTGGTGGGCAAATAACCTTCGAGGGGCGGGCCGTCTTCACCGGCGGCGGGTGGTGCGTTGCATTGTTGGCAGAGGTGTAAGAAGAAACTGTAATCCTTCGTTGGGCGCGTTTCAACGGCCCAAAACAGGCTCAGCGGCAGATTGCCCCCGGCGCGGTAAAGCCCTGGTTCGGCGGTTGTTGTTTTGAAGGTGAAACCAAGGAGCCGCAGGTTGCCGCCAAAGGTCGTGGCGCTGGTGGTCATTGGCGTGGGCACTGAAGCGTTCGTGTAATACGGCTCCGGGGCTTCCTGACAGAACAAATGCGCCCCGTTGAAGCGCCAGATACCGCACGGCCACGTTCGTTGTTCGCGGCTAAAAGCCCAGAAATTGCCGACCAGTCCGTACTCATCGCCTGGCAGTGGGCGGTCAACCGTGCGGGCGTGGTCAGGCGCGATGAGCAGCCAACTGCGCGTGGCCCCCGCCAACTTACTGCGGCGCTCAATGTCCCACTCGCGCTGCCCGTAGGTGGTGGTGCCTTGCCAGAAATCGCCGAAACTCAGCGGCGTCGGGGCCGGGTCAGCCGTGAGTTGGCGCATATAGTAGGTGTAAAGCGGGCGCAGATAGGCGGGGTGAACGACCACGGCGTCATCGGGGTGCAACCGGGACGCGAGTTCGGCCACCGCCTCGCGGTACTGCTCCTTCACCGGGTCGCCGGAAAACAGCCCGAAGGTCGGTTGGAACAGCGCCAGGCCACCTGTCACTAGGGCTGCTGTGAAGGTTAGTGCGAAGAGCGCGGTCGCGGGTCGGCGCTTCGTTGTCAACGGGTACGCCAACAACAGCGCCCACACCGGGTAAATGCCGGTCAGGTAGCGGGCTTCGTACAGCTTGGTGAAGGTCAGTTGCGTGAGAAAGAGCGCCAGCGGCACCGTCAGGAGCGTCAGCAGCACCAGGGCGGGGAGGCGTGTTGTGGGGTGGCGCAAGGCCCACAGCGCACGGGCCAACCCCCAGGCGAACAACAGCAGCCACGGGGCGAGCCACCACCAGGGCACGTCGCCCGGCCAACGGTCAAGACTAAAGCGCACGAAGGTCAGGCCGAGGGCGAGCAACGGCCCTGCCGGGATGCCCGCGCCTGCGGCAGCCAACCCCGCTGCTTGGTCGCCGCCGAGGCCGCCAATCATCGCCGCGACGATTGCCGCCGCGAGGAGCGCCGCCAGTCCCAATGCCAACCAGCCCCGGCGGGGCGAGACGGCGACGAGCTTAGCGGCGACCGCCCACACGCCCGCGACCACCAACAGCGCCGCCAGCCGATGGACGAAGAGCGCGCCAACGGCAAGGAGCATCGTCGCCGCCCACGCCGCCCGCGTCCCCGTTCGCAGCGCCCGCGCCAAGGCCCCAACCCCCAGGGCCGAAGTCAGCAGCAACAGGCTGTAGACCTTCGCCTCTTGGCTGTACCAGAGCGCGTATGGGGATGTCAGCAGCAGCAGTGCCGCCGCGAGGCCGTACCAGGAAGCTGTGGGTACCGCCGCCAGTCGCTCCACTTCCCCCGCCGCCAGATAGACCACCGGCACCGCCAGTGCGCCCGCCACGGCTGACGGCAACCGCAGCGCCGCCTCACTTGCACCAAAAAGCGCCATCCAGCCTTTGAGGAGCAGGTGATAGAGCGGGTAGGCCGCCCTTGGGTTGAACAGTTCGCCGAAGAGGTCGGGCCAAGGGGCTTGGCTCAAGGCCCAACTGCTGCCCTCATCCAACCAAAGGCTCTGCGCTTCCAGGCGATAGAGGCGTACCAGCAGCGCCGTGCCAAACAGCGCCAGACAAATCAGGGCTGTGGGCCAACCTAGGCGCGTTCGCGGCTCAAGCATTGGGCGCAGCCGCCACAAACGCCGCCGCGAAACGTTCGGCGGGCGGCGGCGTGTCCCATTTGAGGTCGGCAAAGGCCATAGGAGCGCGTTCCAATGCGTCCGACGGGCGGGCGTTCTGCCGCGCCATTATACAGGATTGGGGCTGTTCCCTGGTTTAAGCCCAGCGATCTGACGCCAAGGCGCCAAGGCGCAAAGCCGCAAGGGGCATATGGTGTGGTTGCAAGTTTCAACGGTAAGGCATGGTTCAGAATCGGCCA
>CAIRDL010000359.1 GCA_903877345.1 uncultured Oscillochloris sp.
AGGTTGAGCTTGTCGCCTTGTACCGTCACCAGTGTCTCTGCCGGGAAGTTTGCCGCTGTGCCGATCTTGATTCGCATAGACGTTGCCTTCCTTCTGCTTAGTTTCCAAAGCCCCGTGTATAATAAGCCCTCGGCGACAAGGTTGCCGGCCAAGCGCGTCAGCCAGGGCTGCGCGTACCGGAAACGGTGCGTAGGTGGGAACCTTGTCTACGGTGGAGCTACTCTATTATAGCCGAGGTTCTATGGCGCGCTCAATCTGCCTTTATTGCGGCTCCCGCGCCGGTTTTAGCCCCGCCTTCACGGTGGCGGCGGATGCTTTTGGCACGGCGGTGGCAACTCGTGGCTGGGGCTTGGTCTATGGTGGCGGCAACATCGGGCTGATGGGCGTGGCGGCGCGCGCTGCTCTCGCGGCGGGCGGGCAGGTGGTCGGGATCATTCCCCAAACGTTGCTTGAGCACGAACTGAGTTTGCAGGCGGTCAGCGAATTGATTGTCACGACGAATCTGCGCGAACGCAAGGCGCTGATGTTCGAGCGCAGTGACGCTTTTGTAGCCCTGCCCGGCGGTTTTGGCACCCTCGAAGAGGTGGTCGAAACCCTGACGTTGGGCCAACTGCGCTACCACCACAAGCCGGTCTTTTTTTTGAACACCGACGGCTTTTTTACCCCGCTCCTCGCCTTTTTTGACCACGCAGTTGCCGCCGGGTTCATCCACCCCGCGCACCTGCAGCTCTTTGCGGTCGTTCATGACGTGCCGGAGTTGCTGGCGCGACTAGAGGCAGCCTTGAGCTAGGACGACCACGAGACAGCGCTTGATGATCGCACCACAAAGGCACAAAGCGCACAAAGACCGAACTGCTAGGTTCTGCATCTCGGTGTCCTTTGTGCCTTTGTGGTGAATGAAAAAGCTTGTGGTCGTGCTAGGCGGGATGCGCGGGCACGACCTGTGCCTGGAACTCCTCGCGTAAGGCCGCAAGGGCGACAAGGGCGGTTGCAAGATGGGCTTCAACTTGGGCCACCTGAGCAGCGACCGCCCCAAGTTCGCCGCCCCGGATGTGGCGCTCGAGGCGTTCGCAAGCCGCCGCGAGGTCACGCGCCCCAATGGAACGCCCGCTTCCCTTGAGCGAGTGGGCCACCTGATAGATCTGCTCTGGCTCGGCAGCGCGGAGCGCCCCAGCGAGGTGCGTCGCTTCGGCAACGAAGAGGTCAAGCAGTTCGACCACGACCATTGGATCGCCGCCGCCCAAGTCGGTCTGAATTTCAATGAGGGTCGCACGGTCAATGCCGGACGACGGGACGGACGGCTTAGGCAGAACCACCGGCTCCGGACGTGGCCCCAAGGCAGCGACCCGTTCGAGGGCGACCACCAAGTCGTCCACGCGCACCGGCTTGCTGAGGTAGTCGTCCATGCCGGCGGCCAAACAGACTTCACGGTCGCCGCGCATGGCGTTGGCGGTCATGGCGATGATTTTGGGCTGACGGGCGGGCTGCAATTCGCGCCTGATGCGGCGCGTTGCCTCAAGGCCATCAAGCTCAGGCATCTGTACGTCCATCAGCACGACATCGTAGCTCTGGCGATGCAACGCCTCCAACACCTCAAGGCCGTTCCCCGCCAAGTCAGCCCGGTAGCCAAGTCGTTCGAGGGTACGGCAGGCGACCTTTTGGTTGACCATATTGTCTTCGGCGATCAGGATGCGGAGCGGCAGGCGCGTGGCAATGCTCGGGTCGTAGCGACTCACCGGGGTAAGCCCTGGAGCCACCGCGCCCACACTCAGGAGGCTGAGCAGGGTTTCGTAGAGCTGCGATGCCTTGACGGGGCGGGTCAGACTGGCGGCAAAAAGGGTGGCTTCAGCCCCTTCTTCACGCCGCCCC
>CAIRDL010000360.1 GCA_903877345.1 uncultured Oscillochloris sp.
CTCTGACCTTGCGGTAGCAGAGCATATCCGTGTCGCCTGGGAGCGCAATGCGGTACCCGATGCCGCATGAGTGGCGGGCGATCATCGTCGGCCTGCGCGCCCTGCGCGAGGAGTTCGACCAGACCGGGCTGTAGCCACTGCAACTTTTGGCCGCGTTTACCGCAACCGAAAGTCAGCATCTACATATGTCGGGAATACGAGGTGCTGCCCGCCAGCAGTGAAGCGATGCTCTACCTTGCGATGACCCGGCTAATGGTACAGCGGCTGGCAGCATGACCCTTTTCAGACAGCTTCTAAAAAAGCGCGGCGGGCTTTCACACAAGCGTTACGTGAGCGCTACTGCCAAGATCTAAAATCTGTTTAGCGCTGCTCCCGCCAGTAGTCTAGCAACTCCTCGACCATCGCTGGGACGCCAATGGTCGGTGTCCAACCTGTCGCGGCGCACAGCTTCCGGTTATCGCCCAACAAGATCGGCTCGTCGCTCGGACGGAGTCGGGCGGGGTCTACCTGCACCGTGATCGGCACACGGGCGCGCTCAAGCACCATCTGTACAATATCGCCGATGCGCGTGGCCTGTCCGGCGCAAAGGTTGTAGACCTCGCCGGGTTGCCCATGCTCGATCAGCAACCAGAGCGCACGGGCGACATCACGGGTATGGGTAAAATCGCGGCGCGGCTCAAGGTTGCCGACCCGCAACAGCGGAGCTTGCCGCCCCGCCTCAATCGCCGCCGCCTGTTGGCAGAACGTCTGGATGGCGCAACGGTCGCCTTGGCGTGGCCCGACATGGTTGAAGGAGCGCGTTACGACGACGTGGAGGCCGAAGTTCGCGTGGTATTGCAGGCCCGTCAGTTCAGCCGCCACCTTGCTCACCCCGTAGGGGCTGGTGGGACGCATCGGGTGGTTTTCGCTGATCGGCACCTCATCGGGGCGCACCACCCCGTATTGGGCGCTCGTGCCCGCAATATGCACCCGCGCCTGGGGCGTATGGCGGCGCACCGCTTCGAGGAGGTTGAGCGTGCCCTCAATGTTGGTTCGCAGCGTGTGGATCGGAGCGTCCCACGAAGCGCTGGGGTAGCTCTGCGCGGCGAGGTGAAAAATACGTTCGGGGGCAGCCGCCGCCACGATGCGATCCACTGCGAAAGGATCCTCAATGTCACCCTCGTGGATGGTGACGTGGGGCAACAGATGGGCAATCGGGCGTGGATCGCTGCGCCAGCGCTTAAAAGCGTGGAGTTCGAGTCCGGGGATGGTCAGCAAATGGTCGGCCAAGAAACTGCCAACCGGGCCAGTCAGGCCCGTAATCAAAACACGCACAGTTCGTCCTCAAGCTGAACGGCCCTTACCGCTGCCAAACACGGTCATGCGGCGGCGATCAAAACCCAACCCGCCTTCCGCCAACATAGGCGCTTCCTAGGGCGCAACAGCGACAAAAAAGTCAATCAGCGTATTCTGGCCGTCGCGCAACTCGGCCCGGTCGCCAGCCTGCCAGACGGAGTCTCCCCGACCCCAGTAGAATTCGCCGGCTGATGGGTCGTTCACGTGCGATTTTGAGTAAACCGAGACTGTGGCATTCCCTTCCAGCGTGAAGGTGGGGAAGATAAACGCCGCAGCGCTACCAAGCCGGGTATTGATCAAGCGCCAGCCACCGAGGTTGATCGCACTTTGGGTGTAATTTTGAATCACGACATACTCATCAGGGAACACTGGGTCGTACACCGAGATGTCATTAATCTTGACACTGCCTGACACCGCCGCCGTGCCGGTATTTGTCGGCGAGGCGGAACCGGTTGGCGTGACAGTGCTGCTTGGTGTGGGGGTGGCGCTGCCCGCCGCAGGGTTGGGCGTGCCGGTGGGCGTGCTGGTGCCATGCGTCGCAGTGGCACTCACCGTCGGGGTACTAGTTGTGAGCGTTGAGGAGCCAGTGGGCGAGGGCGTGGTGGTGCGGGTTGGGGTGGAACTAAGGGCGCTCGGCGTGCGGGTGACGATCGGGGTAGCGGTGCGCGTGAGTCCGGGGGTGGTGGCCGCAAGGAGGCTGGTCGGGGTTGCAACCTCACCAACGGGGCGATCAACAAAACAGGTGAAGCTGCCAACGATCACCCGGTTCGCCCGCAACCGCACTTCCACCGGATAAACACCGGGGCGTTCCTGGGTGCGCAGGGGCAGCCGGTAGTGCCCGGAGGAGTCAGCGACACCGCCACCGACGGGCCGCCCCCGTAAGTAAGCGAGCACCGCCTCGCCAACGGGGGCATGCCCTTCCAGGAAGATCGTTTGGCCGTTGGGGCAAGCGATGGGCGTCGGATCGGCAGCGCGGAGTGGGGTGATCCAAAGCAAAAAGCCGCCTACTAAGGCGGCAAGCAGCACCATAACGATGGAGGCGGATTTCCTCAATGGCGACCTAGCAAGACAGTACCAGCCAGCAAACTGGTGGGCGATAGTGGACTCGAACCACCGACCTCCACGATGTCAACGTGGCGCTCTAACCAACTGAGCTAATCGCCCGGAACGTGGGCAAGTATACCACAGGGCCTTCTGACGTGCAAATTGGGTCTGGACGCGCCATTTAGGGATGCGGGGATTTTTACTCACATGTCGTGCAATTGATCCGTGCCTGGGCCACACCCTGACGGATCACGCATCACGGATCACACCTCCATGCGCAAGCTCAATTTGATGAAAAAGCGTCAACCAGAGAGAGTAGCGTATAATAGCGGCCACTCGCCCAGTTGAAAGGTCGCGCTCATGGCTGAACTCATCCCCCCGCCGTCGGATGGGGCCGCTGCACCGCAGGAGCCGTTCAAGGCCGGGGCTTGCAAGCTCCATCCTCAAACCATGTGCCCGGCGTTCGGGGCTTTGCGCGTACTGGCGCGCATTGAGGGTGCCCAACCTGTGATGATCACCGACACGGGTTGCCTCTACGGGCTGACCTTCGTAACCCATTTTTACGCCGCCCGCAAGAGTATTCTCGCCCCTGCTCTCGGCACCGCTGAACTCTCGGGCGGCAAAGTGCAGGAAGCTGCGGCTGCCGTGATTGCTGAGGCCGCAAAGGAGCAGCAGGTCTCCGTCATTCCCGTGCTTTCGCTTTGCGTTGCCGAGACGGCGGGCTTGGCGGAAGAACTGTTGCCCACCGAGGTTGACGGTAAGCCGGTGGTTTTGGTGCGCGTGCCTGCCTACGCCATTCATTCCCACCCCGAGGCCAAAGACATTGCCCTCGCCGCCGTGTTGCGCCGCTTTGTGGATCACGTGACGGCTCCTGAACCGGGGGCGCTGGCCCTCGTCGGCGAGGTCTTCCCCGCTGACCCGCTCATTATTGATGGGGTGTTACGCAAGATGGGCGGGCGTTTGCTCACCACGTTGCCCGGACGCCACGTAGACGAACTGAAGCTGGTCGGGCGAGCCAGTGCCGTCGCTGCCGTGCATCCCTTCTACCGCGAGACGCTCAGCGTGTTGCACGAACGGGGCGTGAGCGTGGTCTCGGGTGCGCCTATCGGGGCTGATGGCAGCGCCGCTTGGCTGCGGGCGGTCGGGGCGGCGCTTGATCTTGATGAAGAGGTGGTCGAGCGCGTGGCTCAGGCGGAGGAGGCGACCGCACGCGGGTTCCTCGCCAGTCAGCCGCTCAAGGGCGCGAC
>CAIRDL010000361.1 GCA_903877345.1 uncultured Oscillochloris sp.
CCCGCAGCCAGGTTTTGCCAGAAGGCTTCCGGCGAGGGTGCATCTGGGAAACGACAGGCCATCCCAATGATGGCGATGGCGGCGTCGTTCATCGGCGTGTGATCATCCATTGTGCTCCTCCTCGCGTCGCACCTGTTGCCGAAGCTGGCGCTGGCGTTGGCCTGCGCTGCGCTGCGTTTGCCGCGCTTCCACCCGCTCAAGCGCTACATCCGGCTGCCCGTTGTCAGCAGTCCCATGCGGTCGGCTCAGGTGTGCCGCCAGGGCGGCTACGGTTGGGTAGCGGAATAAATCCATGACGGTGACTTGTTTCCCATATCGTTCTTGCAGGCGTCGGTGAAGCTGAATTAGCAGTAGCGAATGCCCGCCCAGTTCAAAGAAGTTGTCGTGAACGCCCACGCGCTCACGCTGCAACACCGCTTGCCAGAGCGCAATCAGGTGCCGCTCATGCTCATTTTGCGGAGCTACATACTGGGTTTCGCTCTGCCTCTGCGCTGTAGGTGCAGGCAACGCCTTGCGATCTACCTTGCCGTTGGGGGTCAGCGGCAGCGCATCTAGCCCGACAAAAGCGGCGGGGAGCATGAATGCGGGCAACCGTTCACCAAGGAACGCCCGTAGCTCGGTGATGAGCGACGGTGTTGCGGCCTGCGGCGTCACCACATACGCCACCAACCGCTGCTCGCCGGGCGCATCGTGCCAGACGATGACCACCGCCGCCTGCACCGCAGGATGTTGGCACAGCACGGCTTCAATCTCGCCCAGTTCGATGCGGAAGCCACGCACCTTCACTTGGTTATCCAACCGCCCTAGATATTCGAGGTTCCCATCGGGCAGCCAGCGCACGCGGTCGCCCGTCTGGTAGAGCCGTCCCGGCCCGAAGGGGTTCGCAATAAACTTCTCGGCGGTCAATGCGGGGCGGTTGAGATAGCCACGGGCCACGCCGCTGCCCCCGATGTACAGTTCGCCGGGAACACCGACCGGCACGGGTTGGCGCTGCGCGTCGAGGATAAAGCCCTGGGTGTTGGGGAGAGGCCGTCCAATTAGCAGGGGCTGCATGGGCAGGTCTGCGCTCAGCTTAGCCGTCGTTGTGCAAATCGTCGCCTCGGTTGGGCCATAGGCATTGAACAGTGCTCTGCCTTGTGACCAACGGTGTAGCACCTCGGGTGAACAGACTTCCCCGCCTACAATCACGGTTTGCAAGGTGGGGCACGGCTGAGCATCAAGGGTTGCCAAAACGGACGCTGGTAGTGCAAGGTGGGTAATCGCCTGCTGGTGGAGTTCTGTGGTCAGGGTGGCGATCCCTTGGAGTGGATCGCTGTGGGCGAGATAGAGGGTCGCGCCACAGCTCAACGCCGTAAAAAGGTCGCCCGTTGCCACATCAAAGCTGAAGCTGACGAACTGAAGTACCCGGCTCGCCGCAGTGACGGCAAAGCGATCCATCTGTCCAAAGACCAGATTACAGAGGCTATGGTGTTCGATCAGGGCACCTTTCGGGTGCCCAGTTGAGCCAGAGGTATAAATACAGTAGGCGAGGTTGTCTGGTCTGACCGAAAGCTTTGGATTCGTACTCGGCTCGTCGGCACGATCAAGCTCCAGATCGAGCAGCGGTGCCACCTGCGGCATACTTGCCATCAGCGTCGTCTGGGTCAGGAGCAGCGTGACACCAGCATCTTCCAGCATAAAGCGCAGGCGCTCCAGTGGCAGGCCGGGGTCAAGCGGGAGATACGCGCCGCCCGCCTTCAGTACGCCCAAGATGCCGACGATCAGCGCGACGGAGCGTTTGGTGCAGATGCCGACCAGCCGATCAGGGCCGACACCGTTGGCCATAAGCTGGTGGGCAAGCTGGTTGGCGCGGGCGTTCAACTCGCGGTAGCTCAGATGCTGCTGCTCAAACACCAGGGCGACGGCCTCGGGGGTGCGTTCCACCTGCGCCTCGAACAACTGATGGATGCATAGGTCAGCCGGGTAGGCGGTAGCGGTGTCGTTCCACGCGACCAGAACTTGGTGGCGTTCGGCGGCACTCAGCAGCGGCAGCCGGTCAATGCGCTGCTCGGGCTGCGCCACGATGCCGCGCAGCAGTTCGGTGAAGTGGCCCGCCATGCGGACAATGGTGTCGGCGACAAAGAGGTTCGCGTTGTAGTCGAACACCAGCCGCAGCGTGTCGCCCTGCTCGTCAAGCAGCAGCGCGAGATCGAGTTGCCCCGCCCCCTGCCCGCCGGTCTCCTCTAAACGGTAAAACCCAATCGTCAGGTCGTTCGCCGCCGTCACGTCATTGCCCTCGCGCTGCGTAAGCAGGAAGAGCGTCTGAAGCAGTGGTGGGATGCTCGCATCGCGCCGGGGCAGGAGTTCCTGCACCAGCAGCGGAAAGGGGTAGTGCTGATGCGCCAGGGCACCGCTTACCGTCTGCGCGACGTGGGCCAGGAAGGCACTGAACGCGGGAGGCGCGGCGGGGTCAAAGGTTGAGCGCAGGGCCACCAGGTTGACGAAGTAGCCGACCACCTCGGCGAACTCGGGGCGTGTGCGTCCAGCCTCTGGGGCCGTGCCCACCAGGAGATCATGCTGCCCGGTGGAGCGGTGGAGCAGCACTTGGTAGACCGCCAGCAGCAAGGTGAAGAGCGTCACCTGGCGCTCGCGGGCCAACGCCTTCAGGTGCCGGGTTAGCTCAGGCTCAATGATCCATACAAAGGTCATCCCGTTGAAGGTTTGCACGGGCGGGCGCGGGGCGTCGAGCGGTAACTGCAAGACCGGGAGTTCGCCCGCCAGTTGGGCGTGCCAGTAGGCGCGCAGGTGCGTTCCCGCCGTCTCGATCAGCGCGTGTTCCCAGCGCACATAGTCGGCGTAGGTATGGGCGAGCGGCGGCAACGTGACCGGCATGCCGGTGCTGCGGGCGGTGTAACAGTGGGCCAGTTCACGAGCCAGGATGTCCGCCGAGCCAGCGTCGGTCGCGAGGTGATGCTGCGAAAGGATCAGGACGTGATCGTCGTGGGCGTGGGTAATCAGCGTGGCCCGGAACACGCCGCGCTCCAGCGCAAAGGGCCGGGTGAAGTGTTCGCGCACCAGCGCCGCTAACGCTGCCTCATCCACGCC
>CAIRDL010000362.1 GCA_903877345.1 uncultured Oscillochloris sp.
CGCATCACGCATCACGCATCACGCATCACGCATCACGAGTCACGCATCACGCATCACGCATCACGCATCACGCATCACGCATCACGAGTCACGAGTTACGAGTCACGAGTCACGAGTCACGGGTCACGGCGGGATAATTAAAAAGATCCGCTTCCCTAACCCTCAAAGGCTTTCACTTGACAAACGGAGGTGAGCAGGACGCCAAGCTGGCGCTCGTGGGCGTGGGGATCGGGCAACGTTTGAGGTGACACCCTTTGAGGGCGTCACCCCTTGACCCTCCAGCCGATTTAGGCGCGGGCAACGACGATGTTGTGGGCGGCGGCCCATCTACCGAGATCCTGGCGACCAATCGCTGCCGCCATCAGGTCGGGGAAGAGGTCGGGGGTGCAGGCGAAAGTCGGCGCGCCGAGGGCAGCCAGGGCGGCAGCGTTCTGTTGGTGATACGAGGGCGAGCCGTCGTCGCTCAGGGCAAGGAGCGCAATTAGCTGCACGCCCGCGCCAGCCAGGGTCGCCGCCCGCCGCAGCATCTCATCATTGTTACCGCCCTCATACAGATCGCTGACCAGCACCAGAATGGTCTCTTGCGGGCGGCGTACCAGACCCTGGCAGTAGGTCAGGGCGCGGTTGATGTCGGTGCCGCCGCCGAGTTGCACCCCGAACAGGAGATCCACCGGATCGCGCAGTTCGTCGGTCAGGTCAACCACGGCGGTGTCAAAGACCACCATGCGCGTCTGCACGGCGGGGAGGGAAGCCAGCACCGCCCCGAAGATTCCGGCGTAGATAACGGACGTAGCCATCGAGCCGCTCTGGTCAACGCAGAGGATGATGTCGCGCAGAGCGTTGCGGCGGCGCCCGTAGCCGATGCGCGTTTCGGGGATGATCGTGCGTAGGGCGGGCTGGTAGTGGCGCAGATTGGCCCGGATCGTGCGGTGCCAGTCAATCTCACTATGGCGCGGGCGGCGGTTGCGGGTGGCCCGGTTCAGGCTGCCCAAAACGGCTTGGCGGGTCGAGTTAGCCAACTTACGCAGCAGCGCCTCGACCACACGCCGCACGACCATGCGCGCCGTCTCGCGGGTTTTTTCGGGGAGTACGTTGCCCAGGGCCAGGAGGCTTCCCACCAGATGCACGTCGGGTTCCACCGCCTGGAGCAGTTCAGGTTCTAGGAGCATACGCCGCAGATCGAGGCGCTCCAGGGCGTCCTGTTGCAGCACTTGGACGACGGGGGTGGGGAAATAACGGCGGATGTCGCCGAGCCAACGGGCGACGTTGGGCGAAGAGCCGCCCAACCCGCCCTTGCGCTCAGAATCGTAGAGAGCTTGGAGAGCCGCGTCCATGCCGAGATCGGGGCCACCCAAACTCGTCCCGGTACCATCGGCGGCCCCGCCGCCCAGGATGAGCCGCCAGCGGCGCAGGCGTTCGTCATCGCTGATCATTGGGCCTCCAGTCGCCAGTTGATCGGCGCGAGGCTGACTTCCTCCAGGGCGCGATTGATCGCAGAGAAGGGGCGCGAGCCGAAGAAGCCATTGCGCGCCGAGAGTGGCGAGGGGTGCGCCGTCTCGATCACCACATGCTGCGGGCCATCAATCAGCGGGCGCTTCTTCTGGGCGTGGCCGCCCCAAAGCACGAAGACCACCCGCTGCGGGCGGGCGTTCAAGGCGCGGATCACGGCGTCGGTGAACTGCTCCCAGCCTCGGCCCTTGTGCGAGGCCGCCGTGTGGGCGCGCACCGTCAGCGAGGTATTCAGCAGCAGCACGCCCTGCGCGGCCCAAGCCTCTAGGTTGCCGTGGTTCGGCCTAGAGATGCCCAGGTCGCTCTCCAGTTCCTTGTAAATATTCACCAGACTGGGCGGGAGTTTCACGCCCCGGCGCACGCTGAAGGCCAAGCCGTGGGCCTGTCCGTCATCGTGGTAAGGGTCTTGGCCGACGATTAGCGCCCGCACCTGGTCGTAGGGCGTGAGGCTCAGGGCGCTAAAAACCTCCGCCTCGGGCGGGAAGACCGTGTGCTGGGCGCGCTCATCGGCCAGGAAGGACTCAAGGCGAGCCAAGTAGGGTTTATCGCGCTCGCCAGCCAGGGCGGGCTGCCAGGCGGGTGGGATCTGGTTGATGATGGTCATCAGCAATCCTCCTGAACGCTGTCACGCTGAGCGCAGCGAAGCGTCCCGACCGGGATTCTTCACTGCGCTCAGAATGACAGGATGCCTCACAGCGTTACTTCTGCGGTATTGCATATGATGAAATTCCCAACAAACGCCCCACCAGAGGTAACACCGCCTCGGCGCGGGCGAGATCGATCCCGTCAGCGGCGACGGGGGTAGCCGCAGGCCCGGCGACGGGGCCACGCCTGGCCCGTTCGCCCATCTGGCGACGCTCGGCGGGCGCGAAGGTGGCGAAGGTGCGCCGGATCAGCGGCAGAGTCTGCTGAAATACCTCCGGTGTCAGGCCAGACACCCAGCCGTCGAGAATGCCCCAGAGCAGGTCGTCGTGCAACAGGATGGCCCCGCTATCCTTGAGCAACCCCTCGACCCAGGCGGCGGCTTGGGCTGGGGCGGTCACGCTAGAGATAGCCAGACCGACCCGCCGGGCCGCCTCCTCGCCGTCAATCGCCCCCGCGTCGAGCAACAACCGACAACAGCGCCCGCCCACCAACCCGTGTACGGATGCCAGATCGGCAACCCGGCGCAGGGCGAGGTGCCATGCCTCCAAATGCTCGGCCTGTTGGAGCAGGCGCAGGGCCGCGCCTACGGCGACGATCCGCCCGAACATGGCGGCGGCGGCGTCATCGTTCAGCGAACTGCACGCGCCTGGCAGGCCGATGCAGATCCGCAGCACAATCCCGTCCACCAC
>CAIRDL010000363.1 GCA_903877345.1 uncultured Oscillochloris sp.
CGAGTAATTCTGATGGGTTGTCCGAAGGCCGTAGAGGCGGCTCGCGAGCCGCCTCTACCCATCAAATTTACTCGGACGCTGTACTAGCCCTCAAGCATACTAATCGTAAGTGTCGGGCCGTAATCGCCGAGGGTGAGGCGGTCGCCGTCGCGCAGGGGTTCGGGGGCGTCGGGGAAAAGCCGCGCACCGTTGAGCAGCGTGGCAACGTCCGCCCGCGTCGTGGCGACCGTCCAGTCGCCGGTGGGCGATGGGGCGACGGCACAGTGCGGGCGCTTCGAGACGTAGCCGAAGGGCGATTCGCGCCGCGCCAGACGTTCAAGCTCGCTTTCGTGGGCAGCGGGATGCAACAAGGCCATCAGTTGGAGCAGCCAGGCGCGGGTCAGTTCGGCCCCGCTTTGCGGCAAGGTCGCCTCGCTGCCGTCAGGCAGCCCGACCAGACAGCGCCGCCGCAGCGCAACACTCCGTTCGGTGAGCCACAAGTGGCTACCGCTACGCACGCCGTGGGCGCTGACCGGCGTGCCGTGGTGCAGGAGCCGCCCATCAGCGGAACCTTCGCGGAGCGCATAGGGGCGCGTTTGGCCTGCTTCGTCGTGGAGCGGCAGCCCGCAGCCGGTCAGCAACAGGGGTAATAGTTGCGCCGGTGGGCTGTCTTCGCAAACCACGGTGGTGGTCTGCTCACCTGCCTCGGTGAGCCAGTGAAGGGTGACGGTGAGATTCTCTTGGCGATGGCGCATGGGGAAACCCTTTTCTATTGTCAGGGGTCAGGGGTCAGGGGTCAGGAGGAGCGCACCAGAACGCCCTGCGTGGCTAAAACGGTAAGGTGGCTACAATGACATGCTCGCTCTGATCCTTGCCCCCTGATCCCTGATCCCTGACCCCTGACCCCTGATCCCTAAAGGGCAATCTGCACCAACTGTTGCTCGTCCTCGCTCACGAGGAGCGCCCGGCCCGGCGGCTGTTCGCCATTGCGCTGGTCGGGCAACGGCAGCGTCGTCCCCAACAGCTTTGTCCCCGGTTCGTAGCGCCCCGGCCAGAGCAGGACGCCCGCTCGTCCGCCATCCAGCGCCCGCAGAAGGTTGTCGTCGGCGTAGGTGCTGCCCGTCGCGAGGACGAGATGTTCGCCGTGCTGCCCACCAACTTGCGCCAGTTCGCAGAGCGTGTCGAAGAGATTGGGCGCACCGCCGTAGCTCTGCACGAGTTGGTTCCGCAGACGCTCTCGGCAGAGGTTGTAGTCGTCAAGCAGGACGAGACGACGGGCGGTGGTACCGCTTTGCCGTGCGGTGCAGAGCGCCTCGGCTAACGCGGCGGCTCCCGCTTCATCGGCGGCGTAATGGGCGGTGTGCGGCCACTCACGGAGCGCCTGCAACGCACCTCGCGGCCCATCCAGCACGTAGAGGCGCAGCGCCTCGGGGCTGTGACGCGCCACCAGACTGTGCGCCAGCGTCAAGAGCGTCGTGGTTTTTCCACTGCGGCGCGGGCCAACCACGAGGGCGTGCGGCGTGGCGGCCTCAAGGCGCAGCCAGGCGGGGCCGAGGGCGAGGCTTTCGCGGCCAATAGGAGCCACGAGACCGTCCGGCAGCGGGGCGCGAATCGTCGCTAGGGTGGCGAGCGCGATGCGGTTGGGCAAGAGTTCGACCGGCGGCGGGCCGTTCTGGGGCTGATTGGGCAGCTTGGCCCAGGCTGTAGCCAATTCCTCAACCGTCTCGCGGAGGTCGTGGGTCAGGTCTGCGTCAAGGGCTGTGGCGGCGTCATCGGCAGGGTCGGCGCAAACGGTGAGGGCGGGCAGGGCGACTTGGAGTTCCAGGGCACCGTAGTCGGGATGCGCGACGAGGGCGCGCCCCGGCAGCGTGGCGGGAATCGGGGCGCTCACGCGGGTGCCAAGTAGTTCGTTGTAGTCGTGCAGTTCGGGCTGACGCAGGGCGATGCGGGTTTCAATCAGCGCGAGGAGGCGGTAGGTCAGGTCGGCGGCGCGGTCAGCACTTATTACCAGATGGATCCCGAACGGTCGCCCCAGGCGGGCCAGGCGCACCAAGTCGTCAAGAATGACCTCGTTGCCGTTGGCGTCGCGCAGTTCTTCACGCAGCACCGCCAGTTTATCCAACACCACCAAGATGGCGGGCAGGCTGGCCCCGGTGCGGGAGCGGTACGTCGGCAAGTCGGCGGCGTCGGCGGCGCGAAACAACTCTTGGCGCTCAGCCAGGGCCGCGTCGAGCATCCGCACGAGGCGGCGCACGCGCTCACCTTCGCGGGCGAGAAGCTGTGCGCCAACGTGGGGCAAGCCGGCGAGCGGACTAAGCCCTTGGCCGCCCGCATCAACCAAATAGCACCAGAGGTC
>CAIRDL010000364.1 GCA_903877345.1 uncultured Oscillochloris sp.
GACGACAATCGCGGCGGTCAAGGCGGCGAACCCGCTCACCAAAAGGGCTTGCTGCACGACCGTCTGGAATTGGGTGAGCAGGGGCGTCTGGGCGTCAATCGCGGTCGGGTCGAGAGGGCCAGTTTCGGCGGCGGCGGCACCCAAGGTGAGGGGTGCGACGTGGACGAGGCCGAGTCGGACGAGGAAGGAGGAGGTTGCCAGGAGCACGACATCGGCGATCACGACAATCACCAAATGGGAAATAAAGAGCTTCCAGCGCAGTTGGTTGTACCACCTCATAGCATGTGTGGCCTTTAGGGAAAGTTCATAAGCAGACTCGCTCAGCCCGCGTAGTGATCTAGGTTCTGCTGTCCCCGGCGTGTACCCGCGAGTTGCGCGATCACATCCCGCAACTCGATGGCGTTCACTGGCTTTGGCACATACTGCTCGAAGCCTGCCGCCAGCACACGCAGGCGATCATCTATCCGCACGTAGGCCGTCAAGGCCACCGCAGGGGTCATCCGGCCTTCTTCGGACGTAAGGCTGCGAACCTGTTCAATCAGCCAGTAGCCATCCTCGTTGGGCATCGCGATGTCGGATACGAGCACATCCGGGTGCCACGTTCGCACCAAGGCCAGCGCCGCTGGGGCAGTGGCACAGACTTCGACAACTGCGCCGTCGGCCACCAAGATCTCCGTCAGCAATTCCCGGATGCTCGGCTGATCATCTACCACGAGTACCCGTAGCCCGTGGAGCGGGGATGGCCGCGCCTCTGCTGCTGGAGCGTCACCCGCTATGGGAGCAGGCGACCCAGCCGGATTATACGCGCCCGCCAGGGGCAGTTGCACCGTGAAGGTTGCGCCTTGGCCCACTCCCGCACTCGTCGCTGCCACTGTCCCGCCGTGGAGTTCGACCAGATGGCGCACAATCGCCAGCCCCAGGCCCAGACCACCGTAGGTGCGCTGGCTGGAACTGTCAGCTTGACGGAAGCGCTCGAAGAGATGGGGCAGAAACTCGGCCCGGATGCCCTGGCCCGTGTCACTGACCCTTAGCTCAGCGTTGCGCCCAACCGAGGCGAGGCGTACCACAATCTGCCCGCCCGACGGGGTAAACTTCGCGGCGTTCGCGAGCAGATTCCAAACGACCTGCTGGAGACGGTGTTCATCACCGATCACCACGTTGGCGACCGGATCTAGCTCTACTTGAAGGACGAGTTGCTTCGCCTCGATGGTGGGACGTACCGTGTCGAGGGCGGCATAGATCACGTCGCTCAACTTCATCGGTTGCGGCTCAATGCGGAGTTTGCCGCTGACAATGCGTGCGACATCAAGCAGATCCTCGATCAGCACCGCCTGGGTTTTAGCACTTTCCACCATCTTCCTGATCGTGCGGGTCACATACGCTTCATCGTGCTTGCGGCGTAGCAGCAACTCGGCGTAGCCCAGAAACGCCGTCAGCGGGGTGCGTAGCTCGTGGGACACCGTCGCCAGAAACTCGTCCTTGAGCCGACTCGCTTCCTCGGCTTGGGCACGGGCCTGCTGCTCTTGGGCGTAGAGGTGCTGATTTTCTAGCGCGATGGTGACAATCTGCGCGAGCTGTACCAGCAGCGCTTCATCACTTGCCGTAAACTCGCCCTCGATCTTATCAGAGAGCTGGATGAGGCCAAGGTTGTGCCCTGCACGCCCAATGAGCGGCACGGCGAGCCAGCCGCACAACGGCGGGTGCTTATCGCCCTCGGCACCACCACCGTGCCACGCTGGGTGTGCCTCCAACTCAAGCTGCGTCAGATGCATGGGCTGGTTCGTCTGGCAGACCAGCGCGTAGAGGCCCAAGACATCCGGGGGCATCTCGTCGTGTTGCCACGGGACATACTTCGCGGAAAGGGCGACCGCGCTGCCTGCCTGCGTCCCGTGCTGGTTGGTGGTCAGGCGCGTGAGCGCTTGGTGTGCGCCGATGAGGACGCGGGCATGCTCGGCGGTTAGGCGCAACACTTCGTCACGGGTGGGGGCGGCGTTGATTGCTAGGGAAGCTAGATTGAGCTGTTGGAGGCGCGCCGCGTACTGTTGTTCGTCCGCCAACCGTTGGGCCTGGAGATCACGCAGCGCATCTTCCGCCGCTTTGCGTTCAGTCAGATTAACCCCGACCGAGCCGATACTCCCGTCTGGCAGCGGGAACTTATGGGTGAGAAACGTATACGGACGCCCGTGATAGGTGAAGGTCTCATCGAACACATGATAGGTGCCGTTCGTGCGTACCTTGTGGTCTTCGGCCTCAAATCTATCCGCCAGTTCCGGCGGGAAGATTTCGGCATCAGTCTTGTTCAACACCTCATCGGCGCGTTTCTCCGCGTTGACCAAGAAGTCC
>CAIRDL010000365.1 GCA_903877345.1 uncultured Oscillochloris sp.
TTGCTAACGCCCTAAGCCCATGTTATACTCGGCCCGAAGCTGGGGACGTGGCGAAATTGGCAGACGCGCATGACTTAGGATCATGTGCCGCAAGGCGTGCGGGTTCAACTCCCGCCGTCCCCACCAGATCACTGTATCGAAACTTCCTCGATCCTCCGCACCAAACCCACCAGACAGATGGCGAAAGAGCGCTTTGTCCGTAAGACTCACGGCGGCCACCGGGTACCGCGTCGCCCCGTTGTACCCGGTTTGCTGCGTGGGCGGCGCGGGCCGACGGTTCCAGCGCCACGCTTCACCCGCCTCGTAGGGCAATTCCTCGCCATCGTCGCGCTCAGCGTGGTTGCCAGCGTCATGCTGGTGCTGGTCGGTGCCTATACCAGCTACGCGCAAACCGCCGCCAGCCTCAAGCCCCGCCTTGACGCCCTGAACAGCCGCGCCCTCTTCCAAACTTCGCGCATCTACGACCGGAACGGCGTCTTGCTCTACGAGTTTTTCGACGCCGGGAAGCGCACCAACATCGCCTACGAGGCGATTCAGCCCTTGCTGATTAGCGCAACCGTCGCGATTGAAGATAAGACCTTCTTCACCAATTCCGGCATTGATCCCAATGGCATTGCCCGCACGCTGCTCAACAGTTTTCAGGCTGGGGCCGAAACTGGCGGAGCCTCGACGATCACCCAACAGGTGATTAAGAATAGCGTACTCACGAACGAGGAACGCGCCCCTGAACGCCGCTACGAGCGAAAGTTCAAAGAGCTTATTCTGGCCCAGGAGCTGGACAAACTTTACACGAAAGCGCAGATTCTCGAACTTTACCTGAACGAAAACTTCTACGGCAACTTAGCCTATGGCATTGAGGCGGCCAGCGAGACCTACTTCGGCGTAAAGGCCAGCGACCTGACGCTCAATCAGGCGACGCTGTTGGCGGGACTGCCGCAGTTGCCGAGTGTCTACAACCCGATTAACTATCTTGAGCGGGACGACCAAGGCGGCTACCTGCCCGGTGTGCGCCTCGGCTCCAGTTGGCTTGCTGAGGACTACGTCTCTGCTACGCAACTCAGTGCGCCGCGTGGGCGGCAGGTGGCGGTGCTGCGCCAAATGGTTGAGGCTGGCTACGTTAGTGAGGTGCAGGCGCGCACGGCGATTGCCGAACCGCTGCGCTTTGCGCCCCAAGAAGTGCCGCTCAATGCACCCCATTTTGTCTTCTATGTGCGCGATCTTATTCAGGAACATTACGGCCAAGAGGCGCTTTTTGGCGGTGGCCTGCGGATCACCACGACGCTCGATCTTGATTTGCAGCGCATGGTACAGCAGAAAGCCTACGACCGCATCAACGAATTGCGGGCGCGCAACATCAATAACGCCGCCGTGGTGGTGATGCAGCCGAATACGGGCGAAGTGTTGGCGATGGTCGGCAGCATTGACTACAATGCGGTCAAAGCCACCAGAACCCGTGGCGAAAGCGGCAACGTCATTGACGGCCAAGTTAATGTGGCGACCCGCGAGCGCCAACCCGGTTCGGCGCTCAAGCCATTTACCTACTTGGCGGCGATGGAACAGGGCATGAACCCGGAGACGGTGCTTTGGGATGTGCCGACGGATTTCCCGGTTAATTCAGCGGGGGGCGCGTGGTATACGCCACTGAACTACAACGGGCGCTTCAACGGGCCGGTACGCATCCGCACGGCGCTCGCCAATTCGCTGAACATCCCCGCCGTCAAGGCGCTCCGTTTCGCCGGACTCGATCAGACCTTGGCGCTGCTTGACCGTGTAGGCATCAAGCAGGGACTCAAGCGGGGCCGCGATTTCTACGGTCTTTCGCTGACCCTTGGCGGTGGCGAGGTGACGCCGCTTGAACTGACTACTGCCTATAACACCTTGGCGAGTGGAGGCCGGTACTACGCGCCCGTGGCGGTGCTGCAAGTGACTGACGCGGATGGCAGGGTGATTGAGCAGCTCACGCCGCGCCCTGGGCCACAGGTGATTGAGGCGGGGCTGGCTGCGATCATTTCTGACATGCTGAGTGACGACCGAGCGCGCCAAGCCATTTGGGGCCTCAACAGCCAACTCAAACTCTCGCAGCCCGCAGCGGTGAAGACCGGCACGACGAACGACTGGCGCGATGCTTGGGCGGCGGGCTACACGCCCTTCGTGACAGTTGGCGTTTGGACGGGCAACAACAACAATGAACCCACCGCACAGGTCGAAAGTTTAACCGGCGGCGGGATTATTTGGCGCAACGTGATGGAGGAGATCTTCCGCTGGATCAAAACCGAGCCGCGCTACCAGACGCTCTTCGCCGCGCCTTATGCTGACGGTGTGATCCCGACGGCCTTCAAAGTGCCGGAGAATGCGGGGGTGCAACGACGACCTATCTGTGTCCTGCCCGGCCCCTTTGGTGGGTACAAAGATGAGTTATTCACCCGGTCAATGCTCACTGGGCTGATCTCCACGACGGTGACGACCACGCTGGGCCTTGCGCCGACCCAGCCCCCTGACGCACGTTTGGGTGCAGTGAAGGTGCCATGCACCGCCTTCACGCAGGCCACCGTGGTGCGGATTCCTACGAAAGATGAATGGTCGCCTACCGGCGAATTGGTGCTTCAGGCTCCGGTTGAAGGCCAGACGACGGCCCCGGCTGGGACGAATTACTGCCTGCCGGTTGCTGGTGCAACCTACCCGGCGGGGTTGAAGCGTACGCTTTACCTTTGGAAGACACCGCCGCCCGACCCTAGTATGCGCGTGCGTTACACCTGGAGCGGCGGCGGGGTAGACTCGAACGTGCGACTTGACACGCTGGCGAGTTGCACCCCCGACCTGTTTGTGCCGCCGGCACCGCCGGTGCCGCAACCGCCGATGTCGGGTGCGATTCTGATGCCTGACCTCAAGCGCCTCGGCGAAAACCAAGCCCGTGAACGGTTGGCGGCGCTCGGCATCGGCCCCGGAATGATCTACGTGGACTACCAAGACCGTGCGCGGCTCGGCGCGGAGTATGACCAGTTTGCGCCCTACACCGTGGTAAGCAGCCTCCCCAAAGCGGGGGACTGGATCGTTCCAGGTACCACTGTGGTCTTGGGCATTCGCGCCCCCGACCCGGCCCCCGCGTCCGATCAGCCCACGGCGGCCCCGGCACCCGACGCAAGCCAACCACCTACAAGTCCTACAGTGCCCCCACCTGTGACCTTACCACTGCCTGCCCCGCCAGGCGGGCGGCGGTAGCCTGAGGCTGGATTTTAGATTTTAGATTGCAGATTTTGGTACTACAACGAGACGTTAAGCTTGACAGTTCGTAGTAGGGGCTTTAGCCCCGTGCAAGGCTTTGTAACGCGGCTGAAGCCGCTACCACGAACTGAATAGACTGTAAAGCCGTCAGCTTTGCCGCAACAGGATTTGGATGGCAACCCCTTGAGTTTCTACCTCCGCACCTTGTGGCAGCGCTTTTTTGGCCTAAATAGCTCCTTGGTCGCGCCGCTGCTTTTTGTGGGTGGACAATTTCGCCCGGCGCAATGGCCGCAGTTGCAGCGCTTGGGCGTGCGGGCAGTATTGAGTCTCCAGGCCGAGTATGAAGATCGCTTCAACGGCCCACCGCCCGAGCTGGCGCTGCGCCTCTTGGTGCCGGATTTCACTTCGCCAAGCTTGGCGCAACTGACCGCCGGGGTTGCCTTTGTAACGGAGGCGCACCGGGCGAAGCTGCCGGTCTTCATCCATTGTCACGCGGGGGTGGGGCGGGCACCGATTATGGCGGCAGCCTACCTCGTGACGAGCCGCGCCCTTAGTGCTCAGGCGGCGCTGGCATGCGTGCGGGCTGCTCGGCCCATCATTCGGCCCAACGCGGCCCAAGTGGCGCGCCTGCGCGAGTATGCAGCGTAGACAAGGTTCGCAGGTACTTGACAGCTTGGGCAAATGCAGCGCGTCCTGTTGCGGCAAAGCTGCAAGCTAAAAGACGACAATCCCTCTTGAGCTACGCGCAAGTTTGCTCTATACTCAAACCACACTGTACTTCTCCGTATTGAGATCGCCAGACGCACGCCTACAAGGGTCGCAGGGCGCGTTTCGCCTACCCTGGAACCTTGTACCTGCATTTGTGGTGCGTCTCATCGTAAGTGGTGATCACTGTTGATCACCTAGAACGTAGCAGGTGGTGCAATGTCCCAAACGGTGGTTGGTATTTTCTACACGCCCGCCGAGGCCGAGCGTGCCGTTAGCGACTTGATGAACGGTGGCTTCCCACGGGAGAAGATCAGCCTCATTACGCCCAGTTCGCACGTCGAGCATGTCAAGATTGAGGGCAGTGACACCGAGCATGTTGAGGATCTGGCGATTGGCGCGGTGAGTGGCGGACTCTTGGGCGGGATGCTTGGGGCGCTGGTTGGGATGATTGTGGTTGGCTTTCCTGGTATCGGTGCGCTGCTCGTGGCTGGCCCCCTCGCGGCGGCCATTAGCGGCGCGGGGGTCACAATGGCGGTGGGCGCCGGGGCAGGCGCGGTGGGTGGCGGCATCCTCGGTGCCCTGACGTGGGCGGGCATCACCGGGAATGAGGCGCAGGTTTACGACGAGTTCGTCCGGCGCGGGGGTACCTTGGTGATGGTGCAGGCGTCCGGGGCCGAGCGTGAAAAGGCTGCCGAGATTCTGCACCGCGACGGGGCTGCCGATGCCGTTGATCAGGCTGATGAGTGGCGGCACGAGGGGCTGATTTGAGATAGCCGCTAGACAAGGTTTCAGGTACTAGGTTTCAGGTTTCAGGTTTCAGGTTGAGCGCATCAGGAAGCCGTGCGCCTAAGACAAGGTTTCAGGGGCCAGGTTTCAGGTTTCAGGTCGAGCGCATCAGAACGCCTTGCGTATGATCAAA
>CAIRDL010000366.1 GCA_903877345.1 uncultured Oscillochloris sp.
CCCTGAGTATCAAATGGCCCGTCGGCCAGTGTCGCCAGGAGAAACGTCCTCCCCTGTCACCCTGAGCGAAGCGAAGGGTCTCGGCATGGATCCGCACAACTACCGGGACGCTTCGCTGGCGCTCAGCGTGACCATCGCGATGTTTCTCAGGAGCGAAGCGAAGGGTCTTCCAACGGGCCGGTCGCGATGCTTCGCTGCGCTCAGCATGACATGTCGCCGGGATGCGTAAGCATTTCCACGTCCCTAAAGTAACCACGAACCTTGTCTAAAATCCGCAATCTAACATCGGCCCGGCGGACCTTCGATCCAAGGGCGCTCATCGCCAGGGCTGATCATGTAGACGCTGTGGGCATACTGCTTGGCATGGTGCTTCATCTCAGCAACACAGCGCCCGATCTCCTCAGGCGTAGCAAAGCGCCTAGGCGTATGAAAAGCCCCACCGATGGCAAGGGCCATTAGGGCAAAGCGGCGCGGGGTACCATCGCGGTCAAGCGCCTGAAGATAGCCCAGCGCCCGGTCGGCCTCGTCGTAGAGCATCGGTGCGAGGGCATCAAAGCGCGTAATGACTGACCGGCAGAGCGCCTCGGCGCGTTCGGGCGGGCAAATCAGCGCAAAGTCGTCGCCGCCAATGTGACCGATGAAGACACCCTGCTCAGCGGGATCGCTCACGGTCGTCCGCAGCACCTCGGCCAACGTATGGATCGCTTGGTCGCCACGGGCAAAGCCGTAGCAGTCGTTAAACGCCTTGAAGGCCGACAAGTCAAGGTGCAACAGGGCAAACGCAAGGGCGTTACGCTGCCGGTAGCGGATCTCCTCCGTCAGCAGCGCGTTACCCGGCAGTCCCGTGAGCGGACTGTGGACAGGGCGGCGAGCGGCGCGGCGCAGGTGGCCTTTGAGCCGTGCAATGAACTCGTCGCTAATCACCGGCTTCGTAACATAATCATCGGCCCCGCTCTCAAAACCGCTGACCAGATCGGCAGGGGCGAGCCGCGCCGTGACTACGATCATCGGAATATGGGCCGTGCGCGTATCGTTGCGTAACTGCCGGAGCGCCTCATAGCCGTCGAGTTGGGGCATCATCAGGTCCACCAGCAACAAGTCGGGCATCTCCTCCTGCGCCAAGCGCACCAAGGTATGGCCGTCGTGCGCCGTAAGTACGCGGTAGCCAGCGTTGGTGAGCAACATCGTCAACAGCCGACAAAAGTTTGTGTCGTCGTCACCGACGAGAATGGTGGGGAGCGTGTAGATCAAACCCCGCTGATAGTCAGTAAATGGCTGATGTAGCACATACTTTCCCCGGTAAGAACTGGCGCACCGCTTGCTTCGTAATTCCCTCTGACCTTAGCTGATCTGCAAGAGAACTTTCATGGTTCCGGGGGCGGCAGCAAAAGCGGCCAACCCCTCGGCGAGGGAATAGCGGGCACTGATCAGCGGCGCAGTTTCGATTAAGCCGCGTTCGAGCAGACGGAGTGCGGGGGCAAAAGGGCCGCAGCGGGAGCCGAGGAGTTGCACTTCATCCACGACAAGCATGGTCAGGTCGAGGTTGGAAGGGGCTTGGAAGGTACTTTTGAGCAGCAGGCGTCCCCGTGGACGTACGAGACTGCGTGCCGTGGCGAGACCAGCGGGTTGGCCGGTGCAATCTACCACAAAGTCGAAGCGTTCGTCGCTGAGGGTGTCGGCGGTGGTGCAGCGCACCCCTTGGTACAAGCCCCAACGTTCAGGGTGGCGTCCGACGAGCGTTACGTCACAGCCAGTCAGCCGCAGCACCTGGACAATCAGCG
>CAIRDL010000367.1 GCA_903877345.1 uncultured Oscillochloris sp.
CCCCCATCCCCCATCCCCCATCAATGCTATAGTGGCGCTCTGCACTTCTGCACTTGCGGAGCCTGACTTGTGACTGTTGCCCAGCTTCCTTTGGCCCTTATCCAACACCACGCCAACCGCCAACTCTTCGCTGATCATTACCTCAACGCGATTTTGCCCCGCGCCACGGCTTGGTTGGCGCTCTACGATGAAGCCGCCCCCGTTCTCGCGCACCTCCGCACTATCTTCGCTGCCTTTTCGCCCGCGCCCTCCATCAATGAGGCCCAAACCGAGCACGCTCTCGTCCGCCCGGTGCTAGAAGCGCTCGGCCATGCCTTCGCGCTCCAGGTGCCGCTCAAGACGCCCGCCGGGACGAAGAAGCCCGATTATCTCTTTGTGCGCGATCCGTTGGCCCTCAAGGCACTGCCGCCGCACCCTTTGTCTGATGCCGATTGCAGTGTGGCTTTCGCGGTCGGTGAGGCCAAGGCTTGGGAGCGTAAGTTGGACGTTGCGGGCCTCAATGAGCCTGATACGCTCTCTCGCGTGCCTGCCCGCCAAATCGCTTTCTATATGCTGCACAGCGGTGTGCCGTGGGGGTTCCTCACCAATGGTCGCCGTTGGCGGCTCTATCATCAGGCGACCGCCCGCAAAGAGGATGTTTTCTACGAGGTTGATTTGCAGGCGCTGGTCGAGGCGCATGAGGTCGGCGCGTTCCTCTATTTCTACGCTTTCTTTCGCCGTGCGGCCTTTGACCCACCCACCGACGGCACGCTCACGCTTGATGCGCTGTTGCGCGAGAGTGTGGATTATGCCCGTGCGTTGAGTACCAGCCTCAAGGCCCAAGTCTTTGATGCGCTGCGCCATCTCGCCCAGGGCTTCCTCGATTATCCGCCGAATCAGTTGGCCCCGACGCCCGCGACCTTGCACGCCATTTATGCCCACAGCCTCACCACGCTCTATCGCTTGCTCTTTGTGCTGTACGCTGAGGCGCGGGAGTTGCTGCCGTGTCGTGAGAGCGCTGCGTACCGTGAGCAGTACAGTCTCTACACGATTGTCCGCGATGCAGCCAAACGCCTCGATAGCGGCGTGACGCTCCTCATCAATACCGGCCAAACCTGGGCGCGGTTGCGCGATCTCTTCGGTTTGATTGATCAAGGCAGTGAGCCGCTGCGCGTGGCGACCTTCAACGGTGGGTTGTTTGACCCGCAGCGCCACCCGTTTTTGGTGCAGCATAGCGTGGGTGACGCGCAACTCCAACGGGCGCTCGATCAGTTGGCGCGCATCGTCAATCCGCAGACGGGCTTGCGTGAGTACATTGATTATCGTGACCTCGCCGAGCGCCATTTGGGGACGATCTATGAGGGGTTGTTGGAATATCATCTGCAAGCGTGCCCACCAACCCCCGACGGCTTCACCATCGAACTGGTGAATGCCAAAGGCGAGCGCCACCGCACGGGTTCGTATTACACCCCTGACTTTGTTGTCCAGTACATCGTTGAGCAGACCTTGCGCCCTGTGTTGGAGGCGGCGGTGGCGGGCCAAACGACCGACGCTGCCAAGGTCGCAGCGGTGCTTGCGGTCAATTGTCTTGACCCGGCGATGGGTTCGGGGCATTTTCTCGTCGCAGCAATGGAGTACATCGCCCGCTTTCTGGTGGAACTGGGCATCCCGCCCTCCACTGAAGCGCATGACGAGGCCGATTTGGCGGTTTGGAAGCGGCGCGTCACCCAAAGTTGTCTCTATGGTGTGGATCTGAACCCGTTGGCGGTGGATCTGGCGAAGCTTTCCCTGTGGTTGGCGACGGCAGCGAAGGCTCGCCCGCTCTCCTTCCTCGATCATCACCTGCGCTGCGGCAATGCGCTGGTTGGCACCCGCATCACGGACTTGGATACGCAACCGTTGAGCGCCAAACTGACGAAACGCAACAAGTCAACTCCCCCCTCTCCCGGTACGGGAGAGGGGGGCAGGGGGGGTGAGGGCCATACCCAACTTTCGCTGCTTGATGATGCCGCCTTCGCGGGCGCAATGCAGACCGCTGTGGCGAGTATGTGGCTCATTGAGGGTTCCGCTGGGCGCACCGTGGCTGATGTGAAAGCCCAAGAGCAGCAGTACGAGCAGGTGCGCCACGCTTTGACCGAGCGTTTCGCCATTCAGGCGGATCTGCACACGGCTGCGGCCTTCGGCCAAGCCCCTGAGCGGAACCTGTGGCAAGCCTTGGTGGCCTATGCGACCAAAGCTGCTGCCGCCGACAGCTTTGCGATGCCCGCCTATGACCCGTTGCTCCAACAAGTGCAAGCGCTGGCGGGGCAACAGCGCTTCTTCCATTGGGATTTGGAGTTCCCCGAAGTCTTTTACGACCGTTACGGGCGTCCGTTGGGCGCAAAGGCCGGCTTTGATGCGGTCATCGGCAACCCGCCCTACGTGCGCCAAGAGCAACTTGGCCC
>CAIRDL010000368.1 GCA_903877345.1 uncultured Oscillochloris sp.
CCCCTGACCCCTGACCCCTGACCCCTGACCCCTGACCCCTGACCCCTGACTGCTACGCAAAAAGCTTCTTGGCCTTCTCCAAGCCAACAGCCAACCGATCTATCTCCTCGGTAATGTTGTAAATGTAGAAACTGGCCCGCGCCGTCGCTGGCACATCGAGATAGCGGTGCAAAGGCTGCGTGCAGTGATGGCCCGCCCGCACCGCCACGCCAACGCTGTCGAGAATGGCGGCGATGTCGTGCGGATGCACCCCGTCGAGCGTGAAACTGACGGCAGCGCCCCGTTCCACCGGGGTCGGCGGCCCGTAGATCGTCAGCCCGTCTACTTCGGCGAGCCGAGCGAGCGCATAGGTCAGGAGTTCGGTTTCATACTGATGAATCGCGGCCATGCCGATGCCACTGAGGAAATCAATCGCCTCGCCCAAGCCAATCGCCTCGGCAATCGCGGGCGTGCCAGCCTCAAAGCGCGTGGGCACATCGGCGTAAGTACTGGCGTCGAGTTCGACCAGCTTAATCATCGAACCGCCACCGAGGAAGGGCGGCATCGCCTCAAGCAGTTCGCGCTTCGCCCACAGCACGCCAATCCCGGTTGGGGCACACATCTTGTGCCCGCTAAAGGCCAAAAAGTCGCAGCCGAGCGCCTTCACATCTACCGGCAAATGCGGGACACTCTGCGCCCCGTCAACGAGCACCTTTGCCCCAACAGCATGGGCGCGGTCAGCAATGAGGCGCACCGGGTTGATCGTGCCGAGTACATTGGATTGGTGCGTCAGCGCCACCAACTTCGTGCGCTCAGTGAGCTTGGTGTCCAGTTCTTCCAACGGCAAGCGCATTGCGCCGTCGAGACCGAGATAGTCGAGGTGCGCGCCGGTGCGTTGGGCGAGCATCTGCCAGGGCACGAGGTTCGAGTGGTGTTCCATCAGCGTGAGCAGAATGCGGTCGCCCGGTTTGAGGTTCGCATTGCCCCAACTGTAAGCCACCAAGTTAATCGCCTCGGTGGTATTGCGGACAAAGACAATCTCGCGATGGCTCGCCGCGCCAATGAAGCGTGCCACCTTGCCGCGTGCCCGCTCAAAGGCGAACGTCGCCTCTTCACTGAGCTTGTAAACGCCCCGGTGGACGTTCGCGTTGAAGCGCCGGTAGAAATCCTCGAGGCAATCAATGACCACGCGGGGCTTCTGCGAGGAAGCGCCACTGTCGAGGAAGGCCAGCCGGTGCCCGTTAACCTCCTGTTGGAGGATGGGAAACTCGCGACGGAGGGCGAGTACGTCAAATTGCGAGAGTGGTGACATAGTGATTTTAGATTTCAGATTTCAGATTTCGGAATGGTGGGTTTGGCAAGCCCCGATCCCCAATCCCCAATCCCCAATCTCTAAATCTTCCCCTCGATGATCGTCTCAAGCTCAGTACGCAGGGCTTCAATCGGCAGCGTGTCGAGGGCGGGGCTGAAAAAGCCCATCACGATCATGCGGCGCGCTTCGTCCTTCGGGATGCCCCGTGCCTGCATGTAGAAAAGCTGCTCATCATCAAGGTCGCCACTGGTCGAGGCGTGACCACCCTTGAGCACACTGTTCGTCTCAATCTTCAGACTAGGAATGGAGTCGTTGCGGGCGTTGGGGCTAAGATGCAGCGCGTGTTCTTCCAGGCGCGTGCTCGTCGCAGCGGACTCGTGCTCGATCTTAATCATGCCGTCGAAAACACTGTAGCTGGTGTCGTTGACCACAGTCTTAAACTGCATAAAGCTCTCGGCGCTGTGGCCGACGTGGCGCAACCACGGGGCCATCACCAGCACCTGGTCGTGGTTGGCGAAGGTCGCCCCAAGCCAATTCACGCGTGAACCGTTGCCCTGGAGCGTCGTCTCGGCCTCAATGTGCTGCACCTTGCCGCCCAAAGCGATGCTCGTCCACTCGGCGTTGGCATCGTGCTCCAAGATCAGTTGTTGCCCGCCGAGGTGATAGACATTCGCACCCCAATGCTGCACGCTGCTAAAGCGCACGTTGCTGCCGGGGCCAGCAAAGATTTCACTGATTGGAGCCGCCAAGGCCACCGCCGTCTGATCAGCGGAAGTGAACTCCTCAACCAGAGTCACGCTGCTATTGGCCTCGGTGATCACCAAGGTGCGCGGAAAAGTCGTGCGTTCGCCCGCCGAAAGACCGTAGCGCACGCGCAGTGGCGTATCAGCGGCCACATTCCTCGGCACAAAGAGGAAAACGCCATCGTGCCAAAGCGCCGCCCGCAGCGCACTAAACTTATGCGTAAGCGGCGCGACTGCCGTGTCGAGACACTTCCGCAGCAACCCCTCGTGACTATCGAGGGCTTGCCGGATGGGCTTAAAGATCACGCCTTGCGCGGCGAGGGCCGGATCCCACATCAGTTCGACGGCGGTCGTGTCGGTTGGCCCCAGTTCATCGGGCAACAAACCACTGAGGTCGGTGCGCCGCCATTCGGGCGGGCCAGCCTGGGCGAAAAATGTCCAGGCGTCGCGGCGGCGTTCCGCGAGCCAACCCGGCTCACCGGCAGCCTGAGCGCGGGCCACAATCACCTCGGCGGTCGTCTCGCGCAGTGTGAGGTTCGTCATTTACGCTGCCCCCGCCAATTCCTCACGCACCCAATCGTAGCCCTTTTCCTCAAGCTCAAGCGCCAACTCCGGGCCACCCTCGCGGACGATGCGCCCGTCCATCATCACCGAAACGAAGCCCGGCTTAATGTAGTTCAGCAAGCGCTGATAGTGCGTAATCACCAGTGCGCCCATCGCAGGGCCAGCGAGGCGGTTCACCCCTTCAGCGACGATCCGCAGCGCGTCAATATCCAGGCCGGAGTCAGTTTCGTCCATGATCGCCATACTCGGTTTGAGCAGCGTCATCTGCAAAATCTCAAGGCGCTTCTTCTCACCGCCCGAAAAGCCCTCATTGAGATAGCGACGGGCGAAACCCTCGTCCATCTCCAGGCTTTGCATCCCTTCGCGGAGCAGCTTGCGGAAAGCAGGGACGGGAATGGCGGTCAGTTTGGGGTCTTTGCCCGCCTCAGCGCGATGGGCGTTCAGCGCAGCACGCAGGAAATTGGCGACGGAGACACCGGGTACGGCGACGGGATACTGAAAGGCGAGAAAGAGGCCGAGTTTACTGCGTTCAGCGGCGTCGAGTTCGAGGATATTCTGCTCGTTGTACCAAATCTCGCCGCCGGTCACGGTGTAGGAAGGATGGCCCGCAATAATATTCGCCAGCGTACTCTTCCCGCTGCCATTCGGCCCCATCACCGCGTGGATCGTCCCGCCGCGCACCGTCAGATTCACGCCCCGCAGAATGGCCTTCTCGCCGATACTAGCCTGGAGATCCTTAATGATCAGATCGTTGCTCATGGGCTCCTCACAACAGAACAAAGACGAGGTTTCAGGTGTCGGGCATCAGGTGTCAGGCCAAGCGCATCAGAAGGCATTAAAGCTGGTTGAGCAAGTACGTTCCTGCAACAAAGCTGACACCTGACACCTGGAACCTAAGCATCAAGCTGCACCGGCAGCAGCGGAATCGCATCGCTACGCACCACGAAACGGCAGGTCAAGGCCCCCTCGCGGATGGTACTCTCAAGGTCGAGTTTCTCACCCAAGACAAACTCAATCATCTGGCGCTCCATCGAGCAGACCTGGGGATTGTCGTGGGCGACATCGTAAAAGGGACATGCGAAGAGACTAATGCCATCACCAGAGGCAACCACCTCGGCAGGCACGCCACGTTGCTCAAGCAAGCGGCGCAGTTCAGCGAGGCGTTGAGGCACATCGCTGCCCGCCATACGGTCGGCGTACTCATCAGCGAGGCGGCGACTAACCCGTTCGAGCAGCTGCTCGACCTTCGCGGGGCCTTCGAGGGCCATCAGTTCGCGCAACAGGCCCGTGATCAGACGGTCGTACTGTTGCGGGAAGCGGCTGCGTGCCGCTTCACTAAGCGTATAAACCAAGCGCGGGCGACCGGGGCCATTGCGCTCAGCGCGAGCCTCCACCAGCCCCTCGGCCAACAGATGCACCAAATGCTCACGCGCCGCCGTGGCGCTCACCCCCAGGAGGGCCGCGAGGTCTTTCACCGTAGCCGCGCCCTGGCGCTGAAGGTACTGCAGGATCTGTCCTGCGGGGCTGGTCGTTGCGTAGCCGATAACCAACATGGTTGCAATCCTCTGCACTCGGTCTGATTCTACCAGCCCGTGCTGGTTTTGTCAATAAACGCGGAGAAAACTTGGTTTATTCTGAGACCGCTGACCGCCGACCGTTGACCACTGACCGTTGACCGCTGACCGCCGTCAGCCCTCAGCCGTCAGCCGTCAAAACCTATCAATCTGGGCAGCCGCAGCGCAGCCAAGCCTAGCCGGATGACCTGTAATACGCGCAGCAACGGCGTGCTAGACTCACTTCAGGTTAATCGAACAGGAGGCACAGAATGAGCACGAAGTGGGAATATAAGGTCGTCTTTGTCGAGGGTTGGGAGCGGGTGTCGGTGGAAGGCCACGAGACGCGACCAGAGGAAGGCGAGCGGAACAGTGCCTTTGGGCGGCGGGTGCTGAATGGACTAGGGGCGGACGGCTGGGAACTGACGGGGATTCAGCACGCCATGCCGGGGCGCAGTTACATGATCTTCAAGCGCCCGCTCGCCGAGGGTGCCGAGCCAGATCTGTCGGTGGTGCGGCGCGA
>CAIRDL010000369.1 GCA_903877345.1 uncultured Oscillochloris sp.
CCGGGTCAGTGGGGCGAGTATGGTATGCTGCATGTCTTGCCAGCCTTTCGCGTGGGATGACATGGTTTTTGTTCTAACACTCCATGTACACCCGTTCGTGAAGGCTGGCAAGGTTATATTTGAGCAGATTCGCCCGCCAAGGCAAGATAACGAAGCGCCCCGTTGGCGGAGCGCGTCCTACTGGCCTTGATTAGTCCCTACGATGTATCGGTCTCGGCCCAAGAGATCGGCTGCGGTCACCAGATCGCGTTTGCGCACCAGTTGGGTGACCACGGTATGGCGGAAGGCATGTGGGGGGACCGCTGCCCGTTGTGCTTCGGTCAGGTGGGCGCAGGTGGCCACCCTGGTGACAATCCGATTGATCGTGCTACGGGTAAGCGCGCCACGTTCACCCACTAGGAGCGATCCCTGGGTTGGACGGGTTCCCTCCTGGGCGGCTCGCGCATCGAGATAGCGCTGGAGGATGCTCCCGACCCGTTTGGGCAAGGGGACGCGGCGCCGTTGGCAGCCCTTGCCGACGATGCTGACCCAGGTGGTGCGGAGCCCGCATTCGAGATCCTCTAGGTGGATGGCTGCGACTTCGCTGGCCCGCATGCCCGAAAAGGCGAGGATTTCCAGAACCAGGGCATCACGGAGATCGCCGGTGTGATGGGCCGCATCCAACAGCTTCGTCACGACGGTGGGATCGAGCGCTTTAGGCGGCCCCGGCTGCTCGCGCATCGAGCGAATGCGCGATGCGGGTCGCTTCCGTTGTTTCGTGCGCGACGAGCGCTGCCCCCGCCGCTTCGGTGCGGCGACGGGCCGTAGCGGGATGCACCTCGGCCATGCGGGCACGTACCCGCACCCACCGGGCATCCCGTTCGTCCTCCATCTCGCGGAGCGTCGCTTTCGGATGTTGGCTACGCCATTCGCGCATGCCCGTCATCATTTCTTCGGTCAGGCGATGCCACGTCTGCTTGTTGATGGGACGGCTCATTGGGAATACCTCCGGTAGGCAGCGATACCTGCCTCCATCGTACCAGCTTCTGCAAGACTTTACGCCACACCCATAGGTTTGCCATCAGGGCGGAACTTAGGGCGCTACACCCGTTCAGCCGTTGGCAAGCCGTTGGAGTTGCGCAAGGTCAATCAGGGCCAGCGCATCATCCTCGCTACGGACGAGGCCCGCCTCGCGCATGTCACCAATTGCCTTGGTGACGGTTTCGCGGTAGGAGCCAATCAGTTCGGCGAGTTGCTGATGGGTGACGCGAACAACGTTAGGGTGCGCGGTGGGTTGCCCTTGGCCGACCGGCACCCCCGCAAGGTTAAGCAGCACGCTCGCTAGGCGCTGGGGCACACTCTTAAAGGCCAACTCCGCCAGTTTATGCTCCATCGCCCGCAAGCGTTGGCCCATCAATTCCATCGAAGCGATGGCGACTTGGGGGTAGCGTTCGAGCATGTGGCGCAGCGTGGTGCGCTCGATGACGCCAATGACGCACGCGCTGGTCGCTTCGGCAAACGTATCGTGAAGCCCTTGGCCCACCAAGCTCATCTCGCCGAAAATCGTCACCGGTTCGAGCACCATCAGGGTCAGGGCGCGACCTTCGGGCGCAAGCTTGTAAATACGGACGCGCCCCGTTCGTAGCACGAAAAGCTGGTTGCCGACCTCGTTGGGCGCGTGGAAGACCTGGCCTGACGGGTAACTTCGGTAGCTGATCAGGTGTTCAACTTCGGCCCGAGCGTGAGGCGCAAGGGCGCGGAAGATGTCACCTGCGGTGCCGTAGGCCGGATCGTCGGGGGCATTCATGCGAAGCGTGTTCCACCGGCGGCAAAGCCCGCCAGATTCGTGATCCGTGCCGAAGTCGCGCCCGCCGCCAAAGTGGCTAGGGCGGCGCGTACTTTGGGGATCATGCCGCCGCTGATGGCACCGCTGGTGATGGCCGCTTCCACTGCCGCTGTGGTGAGGTGCGGCACCACCGCGCCATCCAGGATGACGCCCGCCACATTGGTGACGAAGAGTAGTTCGGCACCGTCGAGAGCGGCGGCAATGGCTTGGGCGACCATGTCGGCGTTGACGTTGTAGCTTAGGCCGTCGTTCGCGCCGAGGGCGACGGGCGCGAAGACGGGCAACCAACCTTGGGCCAGCAGCGCCCGTATGGCGGGGCCGTCCACCGCCGTCACGACGCCGACGCGCCCCAGGTCAGCACCGTCGGGCCGGTGCGGCAGACAGCGTAACAAACCCAGGTCAAGCCCGCTTAGGCCAAGGGCACGAACACCGGCAGCCACGAGGCGCATGACTACCCGCTTGTTGATCGTCCCGCAGACCACCTGCTGCATCACGGCCATCGCTTCGGGCGAGGTGACGCGCAGCCCTTGGATGAACTGCACCGGCAGCCCTTCGCGGTCAAGCGCAGCGGTGATCTCTTTGCCGCCCCCGTGGACAAGCACCAGTGGCCCCGGAAAGGCGGCGATGGCGACACTCAGGTCAGCCAAAAACGCCGGGTCATCCAACTCGTTCCCGCCCACCTTGACGACCGTCGTGCGCTCCACGTTGCCTTGCTCCTACCCTTATGGCGAAACTTACTTTAGCTAAACCAGCATAACAACGATCAGAAGATTGTGCAACTGCCATCATGGGCTTGGCTTGTCTGCCGTCAGGGCTGCGATCTGCTCTGCCAAATCTGCGCCATCGCGGGCAGCGCAGCGTTGCCGGTAGAGCAGCGCCATCCAGATGGGCAGCAGGGGCATGGCCAAGGCTACACCGACAACCCACGCCGTCGCGGTGATCGCTTGGGCGATGGGCGAGGTGGCCCCGAGCAGGAAGAGCGCAGGTAGAGGCAGGAGCAAGCCAATCGCGAGGGTCGCCGCCAGGGCTGCCGCGCCAAACACGAGACTCGCGCTGAGAAAGGTCAGCAGGTTCGACCCTAGTTTGAAGCCGACTAAGTCGAAGCTACGCTCCATCGTCGCCCCAAAGTCGCGCTCCTCTTGGACGAAAGGCTGGACGGCGTAGATCGCACTTCCGTAGACGGCCCCATTGATCACCATGCTGCCCACGTAGACGACAAGGAAAGCGACAAGGCCAACGCTCAGCATAAGGCCGGTGACCGCCTCACCCAGTTGCCCCGCTCTTGCAAAACTAGCCGTGAAGACGAAGATACCCACCGCAATGAAACCGTAGGCCATACAAAGGCAGGCCATACTGACGATACTCACCATGACGCTGACCACAAGCAGGAAGAGGCTGCCGTAACAGCCCATCCCGAGGACGCGCAACGGGTGCATGGCGAGGGCGTGCCGCAAGCGTACCGGCTGGCCCGTCACCGCCAGGGTGGCAGCCCGGCTTAGCGCGCCCATCACGTAGAGGCTTAGCGGGATGCCGCCGATGGTGGCGAG
>CAIRDL010000370.1 GCA_903877345.1 uncultured Oscillochloris sp.
CGCTGGAGGTCAACCGCCACACGCCCGCCGACCTCGCGAAAGGCCGTTGCCGCCGTGCCCAAGTGCAGCCGCACACCGTGGTGCAGCATGTGGTCGCGCAAATCAGTCGCCAGCTCCGGGTCGAGCAGCGGCATCACCTGATCTTGAAGCTCGACCAGATCGACGCTTAGCCCGCGCATACGGAGGGCTTCGACCACCTCAACCCCAATGTAACTGCCGCCAATCACAATCGCGGACTGGGCACCACTGTCCAGCAAGGCGCTGATCCCGTCCATGTCGGGGATATTCCGCAGGGACAGCACACGCGGATGCTCAATGCCGGGGACGGGCGGGCGTAGCGGCGTGGCACCTTGGGTCAGCACGAGTACATCGTAGGGCTCATCGTAGGGCGTCCCGCTAGGCAGATCAACGACCTGCACCCGTTGAGCGGCCCGATCCACGCCGACCACCTCCTGCTCCGTCCGCACATCGAGGTTGAGGGTGGCACGCAGGTGCTCGGGGGTGGCGACCAGCAGTTGCTCACGGTTCGGGATGACCCCACCAAGATGATAGGGCAGGCCGCAGTTAGCGTAGGAAACATAGCGATCTCGCTCAAGGACAATGATTTGGGCCTGCTCATCGAGCCGCCGCAACCGAGCGGCAGCCGACATCCCAGCGGCCACACCGCCCACAATAACAATCCGCTTCATCAAAAGGTTCCTCTGTATGCAATGTGTCATGTCCCATCGCATCTCTGATGCACGTATGGCGCTTCGGGTTACAGCCTGCCTGGTTTGGATGTTGGCTCAGGCGTGGAGCGACGGGAGGAAGACTAGCGGACAAAGAATAGCGCGACGCTCTACAGCGTCGCGCATGTTCATTCCGATCACCTGCTGCTACGTCAGGAATCGCTTACAACGAGAGGCTCCGCATCAGGGTGATCCTTTCGTTTCCCGTCAGAACGTGCAACTAGAGGGAGTGTCGCGGTATTCCCGGCTATAGGTGGTGATGCGACTTGGTCATCGTCGTCCTCCGTCACAAACCCTAGATAGCTAGCCAGCAACTCGCGCAGCCGCAGGCGGGCGCGGTGCAGGCGCACCTTCACCGCACCGGGGCTGATGCCGAGTTGAGCAGCCGTCTCCTCAGTGCTCTGCTCGGCAAGGTCACGCAGCACAACCACGACCCGGAGCGGCTCCGGCAACGCGGCAATCGCCTGCGCCAGATGAGCGCGCAGCTCACCGTTGAGTGCAGCACGCCCAGGGTCAATCGGCCATGATTGGTGCGACTGGGGCAACTCGTCTGCCGGAAGCAGTTCCGCGAGGTCATCGAGAGCGACCTGCGGCTTGCGCTGGCGCAGCAGCATCAGCCCCTCGTTGGTGGCGATGCGGTAGATCCAAGTGCCCAAACTGCTCGCCCCGTCGAAGTTGGGGAGGGCATCACAGGTTTTGATAAAAGTGGTCTGGAGCACGCCTTCCGCATCGTCGGGGTCGCTCACCAAGCGCAGGGCGCGGGCGTAGACCAACGACGCGAAGCGCTTGACCAGACAGGTACAGGCATCGGGGTCGTGGCGGCGCAAGCCGGCGAGCAGCGCCGCCTCATCAGCATAAATGGACAGATCAATGATCGGCCCTGGCATAGCATGACCCTCCGTCGGCAGCAGTGCCGCAGTATAGCATGCCAATGACGAGGGAATGAGGTAGTCCCCAAACGGTAACGCTCACCCCGGGCTTGTTGTCGCGCCAAGGTTCAGCGGTGCTATACTGAGCGTGCGCTGGTCGCCAAATGGCGGTTGGCCTGCGCTTTTATTGTGGCCTAACCTGTTCTTCCGCCGCACTCGGTCACAGGCTCCGCCACGAAAGTCATGGTTCAAGCCTGCTTTACCGTTTGCGCATGGTGTAGACGTGGCTTCTGGTCACGTTCAGTGCCTATACACAGGCGAGAAGCCTGCGCTACAAACCGAAAGGAGGATGGGGGAGCGCCGCCCTACCGTAGTGCGGCCAGAAAAAACAAACGTCGCTTTGAAGAGGCAGAGAGCAAGAGAATATTTGTGGAGTTAAAAACCAATGAGCACATCAACCGAGACGCGCAATGGGATGCGTTGGGTGCGGGCCGACTTGCATCTGCATACCCCGGCCTCTGAGGATTACGCCGAACCCGAGATTACCTACCTCGACATCCTTCAGGAAGCGGAGCGCCGCGAACTTGAGATCATCGCCTTTACCGACCATAACACCGTCCACGGCTACGAACAATTCCAGCGTGAACTTGACTTTCTGCGGGCGCTCGAGTCGGCTAATCGCCTTACCGCCGAAGAGCTAGTCCGCTTTGCTGAGTATCGCCGCCTCCTTGAGAAGATTACTGTGTTGCCGGGGTTCGAGTTTACCTCGCATTTCGGTGCCCATATCCTCGGCATCTTTCCCCCGAATCGACCGATTAGTTTGATTGAAGCAACCCTGCTCCAACTCGGTGTGCCTCACGAGACGCTTAAATCTGGGATCTGCGGGGTGTCGAATACCCGCCATGTGACTGAGGCTTACGAAATTATCGCCCGGGCAGGTGGGCTTGTGATTGCCCCCCACGTCAATGGGCCAAACGGGGTGGTCACCGAAACCCTGCGGATGGGTACGAGCGGTCAGTCACGCATCGCCGTTTCGCAGAGCCTGCACCTGCACGCGCTCGAGTTTGTCAATTTTTATACCGACCACGAGAAGTTCACCTCGCCTGGTTTTTACAATGGGAAAACTGAGCACTACGAACGGCGGATGTTCTGCATCCAGGGCAGCGATGCCCACCGTCTGCGCCGCCTCCCCAACGGTGATGCCCAAATGCTGCATAAGCACGGTATCGGCGACCGCTATATCGAGTTGTTGTTGCCCAATCATAGTTTCGACGCCCTCAAAGCTCTGCTTACGACCCAGGAGTTTGACCGCGTCCGGGTGCCGAAGCGCGACCAGAAACAGTGGGCGGTTGATGCGGTGCGCTTCGGCGGTTCGACCGAGCGCCAAGTCTTGCGGGCGCTTAGCGATGACCCCCAGAGTGCGGTCGAGCTGTGGCCCGATGTGGCCGCCCTCGCCAATACGGGCGGTGGCGTGCTTGTGATTGGCTGCGAGCCCGGCGGACGGGTGGTGGGCGTCGCTCGTCCTGACCAAGTCAGCGAGGCGTTGCGTCGGGGCGTGGCCGAGCGCATTACCCCGCAGCCCTACCTTTCCTTTGAACTAATGAGCTATGAGGGCCAAGACGTGATGCGCGTCGAGGTCAAGGCGGCAGAACCGCCGCCCTACGTGGGGATCAACGGCGTTGTCTATGTTCGGCGCGAGGGCGAGACGGCCATCGCCGACCGCAGTGCGATCATCCAGTTCTGTCGGCGGGCCATCGCCGAGGGCGCGGCTTCGCCCCTTGATGATGGGCAAGATCTCGATTTGCCCCGTTCGGGGGTCGAAATTATCAGCGCCCAGAAGCGCGGCGGCGTCTGGCTCTACGAGGTGCGCGACCTCCGCACGACTGCCGGCGTGACCCGCGACCGGGCGCAGGGCCTCTGGGCGTATGCGATTAGTCGGCATGAAGATCTGCGTGATGGGCGGATTGACCTCCAGAGCCAAATCCGTTGGAAGGGCCGCATGGGCATGTGGCGGGCCTATCGCCAGGGGAGCCGCACGAAGTACGATTTGGTGCATCGTGATGCCAATGGGGTGCTGGATCACGTCTTTTTTGGGGTGAGTGACTGGGGGCTGAGCGAAGCGTGGGCCGCGCTGCTCACCGAGCGTACCGGCGAGATTGTCGAGCAGGAGGCCCAGGTCTTCGATCAGGCCGATGAGGCGCCTACCGCCCCCACGGATGAGGAACAGCCGCCCCCAGTGGAGACCCCGCTCGTCGAGACGGTCGCCTGGGGCGAGCGGCGCATCCGTTGGCGCGGGCGCGGCGGGCTGGCGTCTATTACCTGCGTCGAACCCGGCACGGCGCACTTCAACTTGGTGATGAAGGATAAGGAGGGGCACGGCCAACAGGAGTACCCCGGCGTGCTTCTAGAGAAACTCACCGAGGCTTGGCTTGGCCTGATCCGCGTTGGGCGGCCCCGCACCGGCATTGAGGTGATCAGCGCGGTTCAGGGCGAAGATGACGAATGGCAGTATGTCTTCCGCAACCTCCGCACCGGCGATGTCAGCGGCGTCCCTTGGCGGCTCCAAGACATCGAACCCGGCACCGTCCGCGAGTACGCAGCGCGGATGTATCAGCAGGATGTGTCCCTTGATGAGACGAAGATCCGTTGGTGGGGCAACCTCGGCTACCTACGCCCAATGCGGAGCCAAGTTGACCTCGTCTTCATGGATGAGCATGGCGAGGCCCACTTTTACTACGCCGCCCGGCGCGAGGAACTGACGGGCGAGTGGCGTGAGTTGATCGAACTCTACGGCGAGGAGTAGGGCGTGTGGCGGGTAAGTGGCGGCGGTGCTGGTTCGTAGCAGGGGCTCTAACCCTGGTGAAAAACCTGCGGCTGAAGCCGCTACTAC
>CAIRDL010000371.1 GCA_903877345.1 uncultured Oscillochloris sp.
AGTCTTCCCCATGATTGGCTCGCCGCCGAGAGCGCGAATCGCCGCAGGCAACACGGCACTGCATTTCACATCAAAAACCACAGAACCTTTGCGCTGCCCAAGCAGATAGGTGGCGAGAGCGATCAGGTAGCGGTCGGCAAAGACGATGTTCCCCTGGTCATCCACCACGCCGAGGCGGTCGCCGTCGCCATCAAGGCCAATCCCGAGGTCGGCTTGGTGGTCGCGCACCGCCGCAATCAGGTGGGCCAAATTCTCTGCCTTGAGCGGATCGGGGTGATGATTGGGGAAGGTGCCGTCCGGCTCAATAAAAAGCGGCACCACGTCAAGGCCAAGGGCTTGGTAGGTCTGGAAGGCGAGTGGCCCTGCGACGCCGTTGCCGCCGTCGAGTACCACCTTCGGTCGCCGACCTGTGAAGGGAAGCTGGGCGATCACATTGGCGATGTAGGCCGCGTCCACATTAACTTGGGTAAGGGTGCCGCTGCCGATGGAGAAACGTTCAGCGAGGGCCAAACGCCCCACCGTCTGAATCAGCTCCTCGGAGGCAGGTTCGCTACCAAAGTGCGGGTGGGCCAGACGCAGCTTGAGTCCATTAAACGCGGGCGGGTTATGGCTGGCAGTGACGATGGCCCCGCCGTCAGCGCCGAGGTGTTCGACGGCGAAATAAAGCACCGGGGTAGCGGCCAACCCCAAATCAAGCACATCGCAGCCCGTTGCCCGCAAGCCCGTGATCAGAGCTGCCTGCAACCCCGGAGAACTGAGGCGGGCATCGCGGGCCACCACCACGGTACGCCCGCCCCGCTCGCGGAACAGCGTACCAACCGCCTGACCCAACTGCTGATAGATGGCCTCGTCAAGCTCAACACCGACAACTCCACGGATGTCGTAGGCCCGGAAGATCGTGGCGTTCAAAGCTAGGCCCATAGGCGCTCCTTGGGCGGATGCGTGCGCTAGATCCTAGCGCATCGGCTCTGATCCGTCAAGGTTCTTTACAAGGGACGGGAGAAACAGTATAATTGGGAAAGTACAACGGACACAAAATAGCAGGCGACGCAGTCTGCAGTCCGTGGCGAGCTGAGAGCCTCCCTCTCAGTTTCTTCTTTTCTATCGCCCCGAAGCAGGGTTCGCGCCACCCCGATTTTTCATCCACACTGGCGCTTCCTCGGGCGAGACGGAACAACATAGAGGCAGACGGAATCATGGCAGACAAGCCAACGTACCTGACCCGTGAAGGCCGTGTCAAGCTCGAAGCAGAGCTTGACGAACTCTCAACCGTCGAGCGCAAAGGTGTCGCGGAGCGCATTGCTGCCGCCAAGGAGCTTGGAGACATCTCAGAGAGCGGCGAGTACGAGGATGCCAAAAAGTCGCAAGCCATCCTCGAAGGCCGTATCCGCGAACTCAGGAATCTCCTTTCCCGTGCCGAGACGATTGACGAGGAGCAAGTAAGCAACGGCGAGGTGCGGGTCGGCTCGCAAGTGACGGTACGTTTTGAGGATGATGGCGAGGAGCAGACGTGGATGATTGTCGGCAGCGCCGAGGCAAACCCCCGGCAGGGCCGCATCTCCAACGAGTCGCCCATCGGCTCGGCCATCCTGGGCAAGCGTTCGCGCCATAAACTCACGGTGCAAACCCCCTCCGGCGTGATGAAGCTCACGATTGTGAAAGTAAAATAACCCGCCGTTGCGGCTGGTTGAGCGTTTCCCCTCTGGCCTGGGTACAGGCAAGAGGGGCATTTTCGAGGGTATAATACAGGTCAACATGAGCCGGGTGCCTTGGGCCCCGCAGAACAGGCGCGTAGTTTCATGGAATTG
>CAIRDL010000372.1 GCA_903877345.1 uncultured Oscillochloris sp.
CGCCCCGATGTGCAACCCACCAACGACCCCAGTGTGTGGAATGTCGTCAACCCAGTGCCGATTGACATTGGTGCCGACGTTTTGCACCGCACTGCGCTACGATCCGGCAAATTGATCAATGGCGAGGGCGTCACGGTAGCGGTTGTTGACTCAGGCGTCTACTTTGATGCAACGGTGCGGGCCGCGCTTGGGAAGGTGGTCACCCGCCAATTCCTCGGTCAGGCTGACTTCATCAACAGCACGTGTCAGACCGCAACCAACACTAAGGGCAAGTCGCGGGTCGTGGGCAATCAGCGCGAAAACTTCTGCTGGCTTGACCACGCTGATACCAGCGATGGGTACGGTCACGGCACAGCTGTGGCAAGCATTATCTGGAACAACTTCACCGATGCCAACACTGGGGTAAGCCTCGGCGTCGCCCCTGGTGCTTCGGTGCTTAGCGTGCGCGTACTCGACGATGAGGGCCAGGGTAGTTACGAGACGGTAATCAAGGGTATTCAGTTCGTGGTCAATCAGCAGGCGCGCTACGACGTGCGGGTGATGAACCTCTCGATTAGTGCCCTGCCGAGCGTACCCTACTTTGTTGACCCGCTGAACCGTGCCGTTGAGAAGGCTTGGCTCAAGGGGATCACCGTCGTGGTTGCTGCTGGCAATGATGGCCCCACGCCAGGTTCGGTGACGGTACCGGGCAATGACCCCTACGTGCTCACCGTGGGTGCCCTGGATGAGAAGCGCACCCCCGGCTACTGGGCAGACGATGAACTTCCCACGTGGTCTGCGGCTGGCCCGACGGGTGATGGCTTCGTTAAGCCTGACCTAGTGGCGCCTGGCGTGAACATTATCTCGTTCATGTACAAAGACCCGACCGACATGACGAAGTCGCAGCGCATCGTACAGGTACACCCTGACAATGCAGCGACCACTAGCCTCTTCCGCATGAACGGTACCAGTATGTCGGCGGCGGTTGCCTCGGGTGTGGTAGCCCTGGTGATCCAGGCCAACCCGAAGCTCAAGCCCGACCAGATTAAGTACCGCATGATGGCGGCGGCCCGTCCGGCGGCGGTAGGTACCCCGTCTACATTGGTCTACCCGGTTTTCCGCCAGGGTATGGGGCGGATCTGGGCTCCCGATGCTGCCCTTGGGACGTTCGCATCGAATGGCAATGGCAACCCAGGGATGAATTTGCGGGCTGACCTGTTGCACGGGTTCCTTGAGGCAGAAGATCTGGCCTTCCATTACCAGGGTCCGATCCGGAGCGTTGCCAGCCAAGACGGCGCGGCCCAACTCTACTACCTGAACTTCGCGAATGGGCAGGTACTCGGTCTCGGCTCTTGGTCGGGACAGACCGGTTGGCTCGATGCAGGCGTGATGAGCAGTCGGCGGCTCGTCTGGGTCATTGGCGGTGCCCCCCTAGACAGCGCACAGATTAAGTGGGCGGGTGGTGTGTCACTTGAGAGTATTGCGATTGACCCGAGCCGCCGGTTGGTGTGGGTGATTGACCGACAGATTTGGGAGGATATTTCGGCTTGGACAGGCGCAAACTTGGCGTGGCAGGGTGCGGCGTCGGTGGAGCCGAGCCGCCGGTTGGTCTGGGTGGTGGGTCGTACAGCATGGGAAGGCGGAGTCATTTGGTCCCAGGCTGCGGTGGAGCCGAGTCGGCGATTGGTCTGGGTGGTAAACACTGATCTAACGACAGCGACCGTCCAGAGCACAAGCTGGGTCGAGACGCCGTAAGCGTACGAACCACGAGAGTAAGAACCGACGCAGTGGGGGAAACCCCGCCGCGTCGGTTTTTTGTGCATCAAAGGTGAGGCGCGGTTGCCGCGAGAGTAGCCAGGACTGCGTAGGCGCGGGCGAGATCGAAGGCAGCACCGAGTTCATTGAACTTAGTCACAGCCTCAGCGAGGGCGATACGGGCGGAGGCATAGCTTGCGGGCTCTCTGGCGCGAATGCTACCGAGCGTGAGCAGGCTTAGACCAAGTTGGTAGGCGTCACCACGCTCGCGGCACTGCGCCTCGGCAGACTCGGCGAGGGACACGGCCAACGCCAGATCACCCTGGCGAGCACGAATCTCCGCCAGAGCGCGTAGGGCCTCGGTTTCTTGCTCAGCGAGGTCGGTCTCGCGAGCTAGAGCCAGAGCCTCTTCAGCTAGTTGGGCACCAGCTTCGAGATCACCTTGATGGGCATACACGAGGGCTTGAAGCCAGCGTACCTGAATGATCTCGTCGTCGCTGACGGCTTCAAGGTGGTCGGCGGCATCCGCCAAATGGATTGCTGCCTCAGCTAATCGACCGTCAATCAGGGCCAAGTGGGCTAGTCCGATGGTGGCGCGCACTAACCCAAGCTCCTCGCCGAGCCGCGCACTGATGGTTCGACTCAGGCTAAGCGCTTCGGTCGCATGGACATGGTCGCCCATTGCCATATGGACGAGGCCGAGATTGGCTAAGGTGAGGGCTTGGTCGGGCATGTAGCCAATTGCACGGCGCAAGCGCAAGGCTTGTTCAAGGCTTTCGAGGGCGGCCGGCCAGCGCCCGCAGACGTAGTGCAGGCTCCCTAGGTTGTCATAAGCAGCGGCGGTGCCGGGGGCGTACCCGAGCCGGTCGTAGATTGCGAGGCTGCGTTCAACATACATGACAGCAGAGTCCAACTGGTTCTGCTCGTAGAACACGCCACCAAGAATGCGATACAGACTGGCGAGGGTGAGCGGATCATCGGCACCGTCAGTTGTGCGGGTGGCTGCTTGGGCGATAGCGAGCGCTTCGTCGAGTTGACCCTGCCGCAAACGTACCGAGGCTAGCCGGTGTTGGAGTACGCGTCGGGCAGTTGGGTGGGCGTCTACGCCAGTTTGATCAAGCAAAGTGAGACCAGCTTGGGCGTGATCAACTGCTTGGTCGAGTTGACCTTCGCGCATACGTATATCGGCAAGCTCACTGAGCAACTGGACGCCAAGTTCACGCCAGGTGAGCCGTTCGATCAAGCTGGCTTGGAGGCGTTCAGCGGCATCTTCCAGCACAAGACCCGCCTCGGCGATGTCGCCGGTGGCTTTAAGGGCGCGGGCCAGACCGAGGCGGGCTGACAAGGCATGCTGACCATGCCCAGTCGGGTAGGTCGCCATGAGCGTAATGGCCTGACGGTAGTGCTGCACCGCCGTCTCGCCCGCAAACCGACGCTCGCCGCAGCTTGCGGCATCAAGCAAATAGGGGATGGCTAGGTGGGGCGTGGCACTCTCGGTATACTGCTTCGCTAACGCCTCCGTACGCTCCTCGCCAGTCCAACACGCTTCAGCCACAATCGCCTCGGCGACCAAGGTGTGGCGCTGCCGACGGTCGCGGCGCAGAATCGTCTCGTAGATCGTATCCTGGGTCAGCACATGTTGGAAGGCGCAACTGCCTTCGGCATCAACGATACCGTTCAGGAAGCCACGGGAGGTCAAGTCATCGAGGCGGCTTTGGGTTGCGTTCGGGTCGCCGCCATCGAGGCGAACCAAGAGCCGTGCGGGTGCGGCGCGACCCACTACGGCGAGTTGCTGGAGCAGCAACCGCAGATCGGAGGGTAGATGGTCGAAACGGGCTAAGATTAAGTCGCGGAGGCCACCCGGTACGCCAGCGAGTAAATCATCTGCGTGCGGTGCTGCCGTCCAGCCGTAGTCGTCAAGCACCAACCCGCCTTGCTCGATCAACATCCGGATCAATTCTTCGATATAGAGCGGATTGCCAGCGGCTCGTTCGAGAATGCGGGCTGCCAGTTCAAGGGTTGCGGGGGCGGGGTGGCGCAACATCGAACTGATGAGGGCATGACCGTCAGCGGGGCTGAGGGGGGCAAGCCTGAGGCTGACGGGCGCAGCCTGGGTGCCATCTATGGTCGGCAGCAGATCGGTTTCGGGATCGCGTGAGACGAGGACGAAGGCGAGCGGGGCATCAGTAGTGGTCGCGATCAGCGAACGTACCACCCCGCGTGAAGGTGCATCGGCCCAGTGCAGGTCATCGCAGAAGAGCGCGATTGGCGTAGCCTCAGCGGCGGCGATGAGCGCCTGCCGGATGGCCGCTTCGACTTGGCGCTGGAGCATCGCCGGATCGAGCGTCGCGAGCGTTTGTACCGCCTCGGGAGCCTGCTCAATATCAATGGCGTACTGGAGATAGGGCAGAATCTCGGCTGGGAGGGCATACTCGTGCGCGAAAGCTTCTAGGGCGTCGTGGGCATCCCACGGACGGGCGGGCACGCCCACGACGGCGCGCAAAAGCTCACCCGCGAGGTAGAGGGGGCTGTGGCGGGTGTGCGAGAGACTGGCGCAACGGCAACAGCGGAGCGGGAGGGTCAGCGCGGCGGTGTGCAACTCGGCGACGAGGCGGCTTTTACCGATCCCAGCATCCCCAGAGATCACGGCGACCCGTTGGTGCTGATCAGCGCACATGACTCCGAGGAGTTGCTGGAGGATGGCGAGGTCGGCATCGCGGCCCATCATGGGTGCGGCAAGGCCCGCGATACCGCGCAGTGAGCCGGGTTGGGCGGCTGGGCCGAATGGGCGGTAGGTCTGGAGCGGTTCCTCGACCCCTTTGACGAAAAGTGGCGGCTGGGCCTCGTAGGCGAAGAGCGGGGCGGTGCGGGCGTGAGTAGTGACGCTTACCAGCACGGTGCCGGGTGTGGCCGACTTCTCAAGGCGCGAAGCCAGGTTTACCGCATCGCCAAGGACCGTATACTCACCGTGGAGGTCGCCACCAATCGTACCCGCCACCATGGGGCCAGTGTTGATACCGATGCGAACTTGGAAGCTGAAGCCATACTCATCGGCGACTCTGGCGCGGAGTGGGGCCAGGATCTGTTGCATTTCAAGGGCGGCGCACACGGCCCGTTCGGGGTCATTCTCGTGTGAGGTTGGCACCCCGAAAAGCGCCATCAGCCCGTCGCCAGTAAACTTATTCACCATGCCTTCGTAGCGGTCAATCACCGCCGCCAACAGGCGCATGGTTTCGTCCATCCAGACGAAAACCTGCTCACTGTTCATGCTATGCGAGGCAGCGGTGAAGTTGGTCACATCAAGGAAGAGAACGGTGGCCTCGCGTTGAGCATTTGAGCCGTCGAGGGGTGTCGCTGCATCAAGTTGGGTACGACAGTAGCCACAGAAGCGGTGATCTTCTGGAACGTAGCGGTCACATGAAGGGCACTGGCGCATTGTGCTCACCAAATCGCCTACCGCGCTGACCAGGAGTGTTCCAGGCAGGCGCTACGGGGTCACAGACGTTGTATAGCCTTAGTATACATGGTCTGAGCGACGCAGCGGGTGGCAAGCATGACGGGCACACAGCATTGGGCAGCGCTGCGGTTGGCGGGTCGGGGTCAGGAGTTGCCAACGGTGATGTTATGCACTCTAACGGCCTGGTTGCCGAATAAGCCACGAACAGGTATAGTATGCACGTTAGCTGACTGCTGCTCTGCATCCCGGAGGAGTGTTATGACCCTTGAGGAAGCTATCGCCGAGATCAGCCGGCGGGTACTCACCGCTTGCCCTGAGGCCGTGCTGCGGGTCGCCCATGTTTCGCCTGAGGAGGCCAGCATCCGTGCCTACACCCCCGCCGGTGCCGAGGTGGCGATCAAACAGGCGACCCTCGACTACACCATCGAACTCCTAACTGGTGAGGGTCTTGATGTCCAGGTGCTTGTGTACGACATCGCAACCTCGTTGCCGCCCGAAGCCTAAGCGGCCCCCACAGACCGTTGACTGCCGAGGGGCGTTGTGCCTGCGCATGTTGCCCTGCGGCGGTCAACGGTCAGCGGCCAACGTTTCGATCAGCCATTCGAGGGCCAGTACGTAGCCTCGCCAACCTAGGCCCGTGATCTGCCCTGTGGCGACGGGCGCGATCACCGAGGTGTGCCGGAACGGTTCGCGCCGATAGACGTTCGACAGATGCACCTCGATGATGGGGGTTGCCAGGGCTGCCAGGGCGTCGCGTAGCGCTAGTCCGTAGTGTGTCAGCGCTCCTGGGTTGATAATGATCCCCGCCGCCGTCCATCCTTCCCCTTGCAAGCAGTCCACCAAGGCGCCCTCGTGGTTCGACTGGACGCTCAGGAGGCGGAACCCCGCCGTTGCCGCACGGGTCGCCAGCGCCGCATCAATCTCGGCTAGGGTCGTGCGCCCGTAGATTTCCGGCTCACGCCGCCCCAGCATGTTCAGGTTCGGGCCGTGGATTACGACAATGGTCAGCATGGGCCATACCTTTAGTGTTGTATCGTCGCGAGAACCACCCGGGCAGTGCGCCCAAGCCGTCGCTGCTCGGCCTCGGCCCGGATGCGCCGCGCTAAAGCGAGGGCCGCCCGCTCCCCGTGTTTGTCAATGGAGATGCTGGTGCGGCGCTGGCGACCATTCTCATACCACGTCACCTGAAGGATGGGGTGACCGGCGCGGATGAGGCGGGTCACTCCAGGAATGCCGGTGTTGCTGGCCGCCTTGCCGATGATCAGTTGCTCTGTGCGCGGCTTCCCCAACTCACGCTCTTGCTGGTCGCGCCAATCAAGGGCTGCAGCGAGGGCACCGAGGCGGTCGCCGTGCTTGTTATCGGCAAAAAACTTCTGCCGTCGCACTCCCGCCCACGTAACTCGCACCATATAGCCGACCATGTGCCGCTCGGGGTAATCGCAACGGGTGAGTCCCTTGTGCTGAACCTGTTTATCCTCACGCCGTCGCCCACCGCCACGTCGCCGCACCACGATAGGCGCGGTCGGGGACGCCACGCTCGGCGCGGGCGACGGTGAGGTGGGTGGGGACGCCACGCTCGGCGCGGACGACGGTGAGGCGGGCGGCGGTGGGGTGGGCGTTGCACCTGAAGTTAGCGCGGGTGCCGGTGAATTGGCCTGCCGAGATGGGACAGGCTCAGCTTCACGGAGGATGCGTGCGGGTGGCGGGGCGGGGGCAAGGTTGAGGAAAAGCGCCGGGTCCTCTAGATCAGGGAGAGATGGCGGCGGCGGGGCGGGAGCAGGCGGGGCGGGGCGTTCACGCCGCCCCGGAGCCTGCGGGGGCGGCATGAGTTCCCAGGTACGCCGCACGGCAGGGCCACCGCCGCGCACTTCGCCCATACGTTCAAGCTGTTCAAGGGCCTTCCAAATTTCAGGCAGCGACGTGAAACCTAGGCTTTGGAGCTGCGCGACTAGGGTGGTTGTGCCCATTTTGCCATCCGCTTGGAGCAGCGTGCGGATAGCTTGGTTGAGGGTGGAAACGTCGGCGGACATAAGGACCTTCTTAAACGCAAACAACCGCGAGCTTCTTCTCTTCCAGTGTAGCACGATCTGGGCAATGCACAGTCAACTGGTTGGGCGCGTTAGACATGGGGCAACTGGGCTTTACCGTTCGGGCAAGTTCGTCGCGTCCTGTTGCGGCAAAGCGGCAAGCGGCAAGCTAAAATCTGCCCCTCGCCCGTACTGATAATAAGCCGCACAGGCACCCTCGGAGGAGACCATCGGTGCGCCGAGAGGTTGTTCAGGGGTGCAGCGCGTACCAAAGGCTGTGCAGTCACTAGGCCGTGCCCGTCCCTGCATAATCAGCCCGGCGATGCACAGGGGCGATTCGGGGGCGGTAATGGCGCTGACCTGGAACTTCACCTCGGCGTCGTAAGCTGCGAAGGGTTCACGCAAGCCCAACCCACTCTGCGGGATCAGCCCGATGCCGCGCCACTGCCGGTCGCGTACCGCAAAAACCTCCGCCATGAGGCGTTGGGCGTGCTGGTTGCCCGCAAGGGTTACGGCCCGGGCGTACTGATTTTCAACGCTCCATGTGCCGCGTTCCAACTGCGCGATGGTCATGTAAATGCCCTGAAGCAGATCCAGGGGTTCAAAGCCCGTCACCACAATCGGCACGCGGTACTGCGCGGCGATGGGCAAATACTCGTGGTAGCCCATAATGGCGCAGACGTGGCCCGCCGCCAGAAAGCCCTGAATCTGGGTTGCGGGTGCGCTGAGGAGGGCAACCATTGCGGGCGGCACCAAGACATGCGCGCAGAGGATTGAGAAGTTCGTCAGCCCCAGTTGCTTCGCGTAGTAGACCGCCATCGCATTCGCCGGAGCCGTAGTCTCGAAACCCACGGCGAAGAAGACAACCTCGCGCTCGGGGTACTTCTGCGCCAACTTCACGGCGTCTAGGGGCGAATAGACGATCCGCACGTCGCCCCCGGCAGCCTTGACGCTTAGCAGGTCGGTGGTGGAGCCGGGCACCCGCAGCATGTCACCGAACGAAGTAAAGAGCACTTCGGGGCGCGCCGCCAGCGCCAGCGCCCGGTCAATTAGCTCCAGGGGCGTTACGCAGACGGGGCAGCCTGGGCCGTGGACGAGCCGCACCGCCGGGGGCAGCAGCCGATCAAGCCCTGACTTTACCAGGGTGTGCGTTTGCCCGCCACAGATCTCCATCAGCGTCCACGGACGGGTCACCAGTCGTTCGATGGCCCGCAGGAACTGTTGGGCCTCAGGTGCGCCACGGTACTCGTCAATGAACTTCATGCGCGAAATTCCTGATTTTAGATTTCAGATTTTGGATTTTAGGTTGCAGATCCATGGCGTGGCTCAGTCACGGATCACGCCTCACGGATCACGCGGCAAGCCAAAAGCCGCCCGCTACTCCGGCTGCTCAAGCTCCAAGTCGGCGAGTTCTTCCATTTCGCGCAGGTAGGCGAAGACCTTCCGGGCCTCCGCCTCATCCACAATACTAATGGCGAAGCCGACATGCACGACCACATAGTCGCCCACTTGTGCCTCGGGTGTGTAGGCGAGACAAATTTCCTTCACAATCCCGCCGAAGCTAACCTTGCCCATCGGCATTGCCAGCGCATTCGGCTCAATGGCAAGGACCTTACCGGGTATGCCGAGACACATCGCAGCCTGCTACTTTCTAATGGCCCGCGCTACACCACCCGTTCGAGCAGATGCGCGATCTTGCCCAAAAGGCGCGTCAACTCGATGGGCTTAGTGTCATAGTCGTCACACCCGGCGGCGAGGCACCGCGCTTGGTCGCCCGCCATTGCGTGGGCGGTGAGGGCGATCACGGGCACCGCGCTGAGCGTAGGGTCGGCCTTGAGCGTGCGGGTGGCGGCCCAACCGTCGAGTACTGGCAGGCTCATGTCCATCAAGATAAGGTCAGGGTGCTCGCTGCGCGCCATAGCGACGCCTTGCACCCCATCAACGGCCATCAACACCTGATGCCCTTTGCGCTCAAGGCGTCGCGAGAGCATGTCACGGTTAATCTCGTTATCTTCGACCAACAGAATCTTCGCCATCGTCATTCCTCCTGGCTGAGCGTTGCACTCGCGTGGATGGCGGGCATTGTAGTGCATTTGTGTGTATTTAGCAAAGGGCATGGTTCAAACCAGCATGGCCCCGCAGGGGTAGAGACGTAATATCTTGCGTCTCTACCCCTGCGCGTCACCTACAAACCCAAAGATTGGCTGGAACTTCCTACCGCCATAGTCGTATCATGGAGGCATCGGTCTATTAAGGAGGCTGCTATGAGTCCTACGCTGTTGGAGGGGCTGGTGGTGATCATTCTGATCATCGTGGCTTGGCAGCTAGGGCTGGCCCTCGCCCCCATCGTTCGCCGCGAACTGCAAAACCTCAGGCAGTCCCTCGACGATGCAAGCGACCCCACCCTACCTGAACAAGACGAAGCCCGCACGAAACGTTTGGAGAAGCCCCATGAACCGCAACGCTAATCTGAATTTGCCACGACCGGGATCACGCATTGGTGTGCTTACGATTATCGCCCTGGTGGCCCTCGTCCTCTTGGGCTTTGTCTTTGCCTCGTGGCGCAATATCCGCCCTGGCTACGTTGGCATCGTCTTCGACAAAGCCTCGCACGACGTGACGGCGAGTGCCCTTGAGCCGGGGTGGGCCTTTATTAACCCGTTCACCCAGTCCATTCAAGAATACCCGATCACCATCCAAACCTATGAGATGGTGCTGAAGGGCAACGAGGGCGTGGTCGCAGGCGACGACTCGATCAAGATCCAGAGTAATGAGGGGCAGCAACTTAACCTTGATGTGGTGATCCAGTACCAAGTGAAGCGTTCCGAGGCGGGCATTCTCTACCAAGACTGGGGCGGCGCGGACATTGGCGTCGTCGAGGATCGCGTCGTGCGCCAGTACACCCGTTCGCAGGTGCCGGTGATCGCCTCAAGTTACACCTGGGAACAGATCGTCTCGAGCAAGCGGGCCGAGTTGGTCAAGCTGATGGAAGAAGGGCTGCGTACCGAGTTTGCCCGTCGCCACCTCGACTTGGTTTCGTTCGGCATCCGCGAGGTTCATCTGCCCGAAGCGCTGCAACAGGCACTTACCAACAAGATCCAGGCGCAACAGCAGGCCGAACAGCAGCGCTATCAGCTTGAGCAGGCCCGCATCCGCGCCGAGCAGGATCAAGTTGAAGCTCAGGGCAAAGCCAATGCGCTGCTCGTGCAGGCTGAAGCGCAGGCCCAGGCAAACCTCAAGCTGGCGCAGAGCGTGACCGAGGGGCTGATCCGTTACCAACAGATCCAGAAGTGGGACGGGAAGTTGCCCGTTTTTACTGGCGGGGCAACCCCGCTGATTGATGCGACAGGGATTATTAGCGGGACGACGCAGCCGTAGGGTAGATTGCAGATTGCAGCAGGCTTCGACAGGCTCAACCAGCGTCCGTTGGCTGAGCTTCTCGAAGCTAACGCTAAGCTCAGCCAGCGTCCGTTGGCTGAGCTTCTCGAAGCTAACACTTTTGCAAGAAAACTTCGTTGCCGGATCACATAAGGCATGGCTCAACTCAGCTTGACCGTTTAGCGATCTGACGCAAAGCCGCACTTGACCTGAAACCTGGCACCTGGCACCTGAAACCTTGTCTTAGCGTCCTCGCTGGTTCATCGCGTCAGTCGGTAGACGCTGTAGCCGCCCGCCGCGTAGACTTGGGTCGCCAACGGCAGGCCCGCCAGCGCGGTGCGCCAGTCTGGACGGACTAAAGCCATTGCCGCGTCGTCCACCAGAATGTAGTCGGTCTGCCAGCGCTGCATGAGGCGGAGCGAACTCAGATCGGGGAAACGCGCATAGATGTTGCGGCCCTCGCGGTACGCCGCTGGCAGGAACGCGCCAGTGCCCTGACTCACAGGTTTTGCGGTGAAGAAAAGGGTGTAGAACTCACGCGGCCCTGTGTCGTAGGGCAGCGAGACGACGCCACCACTGCCGGGCTGTTCGCGCAGCCACAGGTCTACGGGGCGCGCTTGGAGGGAACTGAGTGGCACCACTGAGGCTGACTCGCTCAGCACGAGGGCGGCGGCGACAGCCCAGCTCCAGCGGGAGCTGCGGCGGGGTGATCTAGGCAAGCCGTAGGCCGCAAGCACGCTTAGGCACAAGAGTACAAAAAAAATCATCCGGCCCCATGTGCGGATGTTGCCAAAAACTGGTAGGTACTCGTAGAGCAGTTTGGTCGGCAGCGGCAGGCTGAATTCTGGGGTGAGCGGGAGTTCGGGGCCGAGGGCGAGGATGGCGAAGATGAGCAGCAGGATGCCCAGCGCACGCAGTTCAAGCCGCCGCCACCCTGCCCAGAGGCCAAGCAGACCCAATAGCAGCGCCGTGTAGCTCAGTGACGCGAAATGCTCGCCGCCGTCGGGCTGGTAGAACTGGTTGCTCCACGCGCCCCAAAGCGGGTGAAACGGGTTGGGCAGCAGGTAATATTCTGGGCGCACCGCATTCATGACGAGTTGGATGGCCTGGTGTTTATAGGTCAGCCCTTCCTGTTGCGCTTCATAGTAAGGCTGGACAGCCGGCACCACGAGGGCCACCGTGATCGCGGCCATCAGCACGAAGAGCGGCCAGACTTGGCGCAGCGTTGCCAGCCACATTCGCGGCGCGACACGCAACAGCGTGTAGCCGACGATAAAGAGCGGCACCGTCGTCCCGTAAAGCAGCGAACTCCAGGCGCAGAGCGTGTAGGCGAGACCGGCCAAGCAAGCGTCGGCGGGCCGTCGCCGGGTGAGCAGACCTTCCCAAGCGTAGAGCAGCAGCGGGAGCCATTGGCTGGCGATGATGCCGAAGTGGGCGTTGACGTGGAAGAAGCGGCGCACGGAGAAAGCGTAGATCAGTCCGGCGACGAACGCCGCGCCTGTCTCTATGCCAAGCCGTCGCGTCAGCAGGTACGTGAA
>CAIRDL010000373.1 GCA_903877345.1 uncultured Oscillochloris sp.
CAGCAACATTGACTCAGGCAGTGCGTGGTTTGCACCGCATTGGACTGCGGAAAACAACGGTTTTGTGCAGGAACCGTTGAAAAAAAGCGTCGGAATCGAGAAATTTCGCGGTCCCTGCGGGTGTGGCGGTAGCCAAAAAGCACAAGCGTTGACTCCTCTGTTTGTCCAGTGCTGGCTCCTGCTGGCCGGTGCTGGCTCCCCTGCTGGCTCCCTTGCTGGCTCCCTTGCTGGCTCCCTTGCTGGCCGGTGCTGGCCCATCTCCCGTGAACATTAGCTTGTCCCACCCACCGCTCGACTGATGTCCGTTGTGGGAGGCACAGCGGTACCCGCCGCCGGGGTAGGGGCTGGTGGCGGAGGAAGGGGTAGTCGGGGCAAACGGAGCAAGATGACATCCTGTACGAGGTCTGGCCGGTGCTGTCACCGTAGGCGAGACCGCCCTAACACGACGATGCCCCGGCAGCACAACCGAGGGTGTCGTTGTGTCAGGGCGAAAGCCAGTGCTTCAAAACGGTCATTATGATCGTTTTGAAGCACTGTGATGGCGGGAAGGTTAGGCGTTACGACGGGCTGCACCAATCTTGTCGTGGGCAGCGCAGTAGGCGTCGCTGTAGCGGTCGTCGCTGAGGCGTGCCACCAATTCGTTGCAGCGTTGCCACGCCTGTACCGTTTGCACCTGTTGCGCTTCGATGATGCACGCATCTAGTTCGGCCCATGAGAAGTCTGGGGCGATGGTGAGCGTGGCGAGCGCGGCGTTGGGGGCAGATGAGCTTATAGAGCTTATAGAGCTTATACGCTCGGGGTTTAGCCCATTGGAATGCAGCGCAGGCGTATAAGGTTCAGCAGCAGCATAAACCTTATACGCCTTATAGTCGGCCTTACACGCCGCATCTTCGTGTGGTGTAAGCTCTATAAGCTCTGTAAGCTCTGTAAGCTCTGTAAGCTCTATAAGGTTCCTTTTACTCTTCGGGGGCGCTGCGACAAGAGCGTACTGCCCCTGCTGCCCATTGGCAATAATCCCGCTCTTTACCATATCGCTCAGGCGAACCCGCAAAGCAGGAAGCTTCAGCCCTTCCTCGTCGACCAACACCGCCTCATAAATATCCTTGACCGTGGTAGCGCCACTACTGATAGCCACGATGACTCGAAGTTGCTTGTCAGAGCGCCGCACTTCTGCGGCGTCGCCGAGCAACGTCCACAGTGGCCATTCTGACTTGAGCGCTAGTTCTTGTTCGCCCGTGTCGCGGCTCGTGATAAAGAGCGTTGCATCAGCCTTGCCACGCTCACGAGCCATCACCATCAGCCCATCGGCGCCCGCGGTGAGTCCAGTGGAACCGCTGATCAGGTTAATGAAATCGGCGTCGCCTTGTTTTCTCGTGTGGTGAATGAGGATGATGCAGATGCAGTGCTTGACGGCCAGGGCTTGCCACGGGGCGATGGCCCCATAGTCCTGGGCGTATGGGGTATCTGCTTTGTTTCCGGGTGGGCGGATCCGTTGGAGCGTGTCGATCACGACCATCTTGATGGTGGGATGTGCCGTGAGATATTCATCGAGGAGCAGTGTCCCTCCTACGTTGGCTTGCGGCCATTCCGTTGCAAAAAACAATCCTGCCGGTGCCTGTTCGCCCATCAGCGATGATTCAAGGCGGTCTTTCACGCGGCGTTGACCATTCTCAAGGTCACAGTACAGCACATCCCCTTGCGCTACGGGGCGTACCCCCAGTGCGATGCCGCCCGATGCCACGGCGATTGAGAGGGCAAGCGCAAGGCCCGATTTGCCAAGTTTGGGCGCTCCTGCAAGGATGTAGCATCCTTCGTGCAAGATCCCAGGCACCACCCACCGGATCGGCGCAAACGGCTTGTTCAGAAGGTCGCGAGC
>CAIRDL010000374.1 GCA_903877345.1 uncultured Oscillochloris sp.
GCTTCCCAAGACATGCTTTTTGCGGTGCTGGAAGACCTGCGCGGGCGCGACGTGACCATCCTCACCGCCCTGCACGATCTCCAGTTGGCCGCACGCCACTTTGATCGCGTCATGCTGCTTAACCGCCGCTTGGTCGGTCTTGGCCCCGCCGCCGAGGTTTTCGCCCCTAATCGCCTCGTTGAAGCCTACGGCAGCCACCTGCACCTCGCGGTGACGCGGGATGGCATTCTCACCGTGGCCGACACCTGTTGCGAGCACGCCTGATCATGCTTGAGTTTTTTACCGCCCCGTTGGCCTACCCGTTTATGGTGCGCGGGCTGTTCGCCGCCGTCATTGTCGGCGTTGTTTGCGCGGTGGTGGGCACGTACGTCGTGCTGCGCGGCATGGCCTTCTTCGGCGATGCACTGGCCCACACTATTCTGCCCGGCATCGCCGGGGGCTACCTGATGAGCGGCGGCGACCGGGGCGCGCTCTTCTGGTGGGCCTTGGCAACCGCCATCGCCAGTGCCCTCGGCATCGGCGCGATCAGCCGGGGGACGAAGTTGCGCGAAGACACCGCCATCGGCATCGTCTTCGCAGGCATGTTCGCCCTCGGCATCGCCATGATTTCCACCGTGGGCAGCTACGCGGTCGATCTGACCCACTTCCTCTTTGGCGATGTGCTTGGCGTCAGCACCGACGACCTGGTGCGTAGCGCGCTGTTTGGCGGTGCCATCATTCTGACGGTCGTGCTGTTCTACAAAGAGTTTATGCTCTTGGCTTTCGATCCGATTCTGGCCGAGACATTGCGCTTGCCGGTGCAACCCCTGGAGTATCTGCTGTTGACCCTGATCGCCGTGGCGATTGTGGTCTCGATCCAGACCGTGGGGGTCGCCCTGATGCTGGCGGTGCTGGTGACGCCTGCAGCCACGGCTTCGCTGCTCACCCAACGCCTACACTGGATGCTGCTGTTGGCGACCTTATTTGCCGCCGTCGCCGCCATTGCGGGTCTCTATCTTTCGTACTACCTTGGAGTTGCCTCAGGGGCCGCTATCGTTCTCACCTGCACAACTATCTTCCTTTGCACATGGGGCATCACATGGGTGCGCCGTGTCGTCAAGCCTCGTCCGGCGCTTGAGGGCGAGGCGGTGTAGATTGCAGATTTGCCACAACAGGACGGGGTGGTTTCGTCTGAGGGATGCTTCAGACCAGCTTCACAGGAGCGCAATCTCACGCAAAGCCGCAAAGCCGCAAGGAGCATTGTGAGGTGTTTTTAACTACAATCTGCAATCTACAATCCAAAACCGGAGGTCAGCATGTCCATTGACACGTTCCGCGACACTACGCGGCAAATCCTCGAAAATCTGCTCAACGAGACGCCCAAGGCCGACCGTACTGAGCTGATCGAGGCGTACACCGAGGCGCTCACCAGACTGCACGCCCTTGAGTCGCACCAGTTGTTCACCGAGGTGATCGAAGACGCCCGCACGCGCCTCGACGCCCGCCTTTCGCCCGACCCGGTGCGCCAGACGATTGCCGGCGTGCAAACGACCATCCAGGACATCTGGGACAGTTTGTGGAAATGAAACCGCCCCCGCCTTCATCTGATCCTCCCGTTCGCCCGGTTGCCCCCGACCGGGCCGCTTTACGCCCTTGGCAGCACTGGGCGCTGTTGGCGGGCCTCGTCCTTGGTGCAACGTTGCTGCGGGCCTGGACGATCCGCCAGGTGCTGCCCTTCGTGGATCACCCCGACGAACCCAATCCGATTGAATATGTCCTCAGCATGCTCCGCACGGGCGACCCGAACCAGCACGCCTTCCAGAAACCTTCGCTCTACACCTACATGCTGCTCGCCGCCTTGCAGGTTCACTACGCCTGGGGACAAGCGACCGGCCTCTACGGCGATTTGCACCAGATGGTCGTGACAACCTACACGGTGACGACCATCCCCGGTTTTTTCCTGACCGCCCGCCTCGTCACGCTGACCTTCGCGGCCCTTACGGTGCTAAGTGCCTATGCCCTTGGGGTGCGCGGTTGGAGCCGCACGGCGGGGCTGGTCGGGGCGCTGTTCGTCGCCGTGCTGCCGATGCATGTGCGCTTCGCCCAATGGGCCACGACCGACGTAATGGCGGCGTTTCTCGCTTCCCTAAGCCTTGGCGCGGCGTTGGTTGTGTTACAAACGGGGCGTTGGCAAGCCTATCTTGTGGCGGGAGCTTTCGCCGGGTTGGCTGCGTCGGCGAAGTATAACGCCGGAGCCGTCGCCGGGGCCATTGTCGTCGCGGCGCTGCTCCGCATTTGGACATCGCGCCGCGTGATGCAGGAAGGGCGGCTGCTCGCCGTGGCTGGTCTCGCCGCCGTGGTGGCTTTCATCGCTGGCACGCCCTACGCGCTGCTCAGTTGGGGGCAAGTTGGGGGCGGGATTGCTCGCCAATGGCAGAACTACGGCGGCGCGAACGGGCACTACCGTGGGGCTTGGAATGTCGCGGGCTACGCCGATTTCTTCCTCAACGATGGCCTCGGGCGCCTCGGTTGCGCGTTCGTCGTGGCGGGCCTCATACTTCTGGGACGGCAGCGCCCGCGCATCCTGCTCGTCTGGCTCGGCTTTGTGCTACCCTCGCTGCTCATCCATCTCTCGCGGATGACCCACTTTATGCAGAATATGCTGCCGCTGTTGGTCGCTTGTGCGCTGCCTGCAGGTGTCGCCGTCACGACGTTGGCAGACATGCTAATACAGCGAGCACCGGCCCTGCGGCGGTGGGCGCTGCCCTTGCTCCTCGCGGCCCTCGTCCTTCCGCCCCTGGCCCATTCGCTGGCCTATGTGGGCCGCCAAGCGGCGGGCGACAGCCGCCTCCAACTTCTAGCCTGGCTGGCGACGAGCGTCCCGCCGGGTACGCGCCTCGCCGCCGAACTCAAGGCGGTGCCAGGGCCGACCGAAGCGCGCTGGACGGAGCTACCCGACCTGACGGCCCACGACTTGGCTTGGTACCGCGCCCAAGGCTTCGCCTATCTGGTGGCCTCGTCGGCGCAATGGGGCCAGCTTGAGCCTCCTGTAGCCTACGCGCCCTTCCTGAAAGGCGTCGTGACCGAGTTTGGCCCGCGCCTACGCGCCGATGAGCAGACTGGCCCACGGTTGCTCGTCATCACCACGGGACTAACCGTTACGGCGGTACCCATGCCCTTGGCGCAAGACGTGCAGCTTGGCGGAGCGCGGCTGATGGGCGTCGCCGTGGGCAACCCCGCCGCCGATGGTGCGCCGCCGATGCTGGTGCCAACGACCACCTTCAAGGCTGGCGGCGTGTTGGGCCTCCGCACCTTCTGGCAGGTTGGGACGCCCTTTACCCAGGATTACCTCATTTTTGTGCATGTGCTGGCGGCGAATGGCGAGCGGCCCACCCAGCGTGACGCTCCGCCCTGGCAGGGGCGCTTTCCCACGACGAGTTGGCAATCCGGCACGTTGGTGGTGGACGCCAACGATGTCTATTTGCCGCCCGCTATGCCACCGGGGGAATATCGCGTGCTGGTGGGCATGTACGACCCGGTCAGCGGCACGCGCCCGCCCGTCACCGCTGACGGTGTGCCGTTGCCTGATGGTGCCGTCGAGGTGACGCGGGTGCGGGTTGCGCCTTAGCACAGCTTTCCCATGCTCTTTGCGGCTTTGCGGCTTTGCGTAAGATCGCTGAACGATAAAGCTGAGTTGAACCTAGCCTAGCTTTTGGCATATCGCACCATAGGTAACGCTCAGAATTCGGTACAACTTTTCGGGAAGTTAGACTAGTTGCGGCTGACCCTTCCAAACACTATAATAGGGGCGCGCTTCCTACCTGCCCGTTCGCCACCGAGGTACATCATGGGTCTGATCAAAAAGGTCGGCACCAAGGCGTTAGCTGCCACGCCCCCCGCTGAACCCCCGCTACCTGATCGGCAGACCCCTCCGCCGGACGGTGGCGATACCCGGCGCGGTCTTACGCCCCCGGTGGCCCCCGACGGCGGCGATACCCGGCGCGGCCTCACCCCCCCGCCGCCTCCCGACGGCGGCGATCCCCGGCGCGGCCTCACTCCCCCGCCGCCTCCCGACGGCGGCGATACCCGGCGCGGCCTTACGCCCCCGCCGCCTCCCGACGGCGGCGATACCCGGCGCGGCCTTACGCCCCCGGTGGACGAAACCCACGAGGATGCGATGGCGAAGGAACTTGCCTCGCTGCATCTCTTGGCAGGTGGCACTACCCTTCAGGGGCGCTATCAGATCGTCGAAGCTATCGGCATCGGCGGTATGAGCGTGGTCTACCGTGGCCGCGACCTGCGTTTCAAGGATGTCGCCCGCTATTGTGCGATTAAGGAGATGGCCCAAAGCGCCTCCGATTCCCACACGCGCTTGCTCAACCTCAAGAACTTCGAGCGCGAGGCGGGCCTTTTGGCAACCCTCCAACACCCTGCGATTCCCAAAGTGTATGACTTTTTCGAAGAGAATAATCGGGTCTATTTGGTGCTTGAGTTGGTGCCGGGTAAAGATCTGGAGTCGGCGCTCGAAGATACGAAGGGCCTGCTTGATGAAGTGAAGGTGGCGCGCTGGGCTGTGCAGATCTGCGATGTGCTGACCTACTTGCACACCCATAAGCCTGATAGCATCGTTTTCCGCGATATGAAGCCCTCGAACGTGATGGTGGTGGACAATGAGCGGATCGTGTTGATTGACTTCGGCATCGCCCGTAATCTCAATCGTAGCGACCGCAAGGGCACCATGATCGGCACCGAGGGCTATTCACCGCCTGAGCAGTACTGTGGCGTCGCCGAACCTGTCGGCGACCTTTATGCCCTTGGCGCGACCCTCCACCATTTGCTTACCAAAACTGATCCGCGCACCGAAACCCCGTTCACCTTCCAAGAACGCCCTATTCGCCAGATCAATCCCGCCGTTTCCCTTGAGATGGAAGCCTTGGTCGTCAAGGCGCTTGAGTATGATATGGTGGCCCGTTGGCAGTCCGCCGAGGAACTGAAGCAGGCGCTCCTCGCTCTTCCTGGGGTTGGGCAAGGGACGGTCGCCGCTGCGCCTATCATTGCTGCACCCGCCGTGGTGAAAGGGGCGGCGCGCACCGAGTTGGTCTGGAGTTTCGCCTGCGAGGATGAGGTGCGTTCGTCGCCGTGTGTCACGGGCGGGATGCTCTTCGTCGGCTGCTACGACACCAATCTCTACGCCCTTGACGCTGGGCGCGGTGAGTTCCGCTGGAAATATCCCACCCAAGGCGGCATCAGTTCGTCGCCGGCGGTCTGGCTGGATAATGTCGTTTTTGGCTCGGAAGATGGCGCACTCTATTGTCTTGATATGCGCCGTGGTGCCCTTCGCTGGACGTTCCGCACCGAGAAGGCCATCCGCTCGTCGCCCCGCGTTGAGGATCGGGTGATCTTCGTCGGCTCGGATGACCAGCACGTTTATGCGGTTGATGGGCTGCGCGGTACGGTGATTTGGAAGTACCGCACCTGGAATCCGATCCGTTCTTCGGCCTGCATTAGCGGCCAAGTGATCTTTATTGGCGGCGACGACGGCCACGTCTATAGCTTCGACGCCCGCAATGGCGCGGTGAAGTGGAAGCAGCGCACCCAACAGCCGGTGCGTTCGTCACCCGTTGTGGCCGAAGGTCTTGTTCTCATCGGTTCGCTCGACCAGAATCTCTACGCCCTTGACTTTGAGGGCGGTTGGCCGGCTTGGCGTTTCCGTACCGGCCATTATGTGAACTCTTCGCCCTTCGTGGTCGGCACGCGGGTCTTTGTCGGCGGCGTGGACGGGATGCTCTACGCCCTCGATGTCAAGAATGGCCGCTTGGTCTGGAAGTTCGAGGTCGGGAGCCAAATCACCTCTTCGCCGCGTGTTGAGGCGGGTCGGGTCTATTTTGGGGCTGTAGACGGCAATATCTACTGCCTTGATGCGGGCCACGGTACGCTGATCTGGAAACATCCCACCGGCGCGGCTATCGTCTCTTCGCCCGCCGTGCTTGAAGGCGTTGTCTACATCGGTTCGCTCGACCACCATGTGTACGCCCTGAAGGCGTAACGATGTCTGTGCGGAGTTTCGCCATGTTTCAGCAGCGGCAGGTTCAGCTTTACCATTGAAACCGGCTCCATGCTCTTTGCGGCTCTGCGTGAGATCGCTAAACGGTAAAACTCCTCCGCTCTGGAGTGCTGTTCTATGCAAACTGAGTCCCCGTCCTCTCAACCACCGGCTGATCCGCCCCCGCCCGCCGCACAAACTGCGGACTGGTGGGCGAGCAGCGAGCCCGCCCCTGATGCCGCCCCGCCGCGCAGTCAGTCAACGGAAATGCAGCATCCCCTCGCTCCCGAGGGCGAGACCGAGACCGAGACCGAAGACGCAGGCGAGGCTGACCCAACGGCCCCGCCTTTGCCCACGGATGCTGACGCCGCGCCGCTCGCCGCCGAAGTGGAAGCTACGCCGCCAACGCCCGTTTTTGATAGCACCAAGACGCCAACCGCCCCGTACCACATCTTGACGATGGAACGAGCTGCGGCCATTTTGGCGGTCAGCGCCGAACCATCGCCCGCCCCCATCGTGCCGCCCCCGCCCGTCATAGAGCCGTTCGAGAGTACCCAGAAACTCGCCCCAGAAAGCGCCCCGGCCATCAGTTCCTTTCGCTCGCGGCAGGGCTTGGCCGCAATGGCCGCCCGCGACATCGGGCGGGTGCGCCAGGTGAACCAGGACAGCGTCTTCAGTATGATCACCACGCTGCCCCGCGAGGATAGTGAGGTTGTCGTGGGCCTTTTTGTGGTCGCCGATGGTATGGGCGGCCACCAAGGCGGTGAGGTGGCGAGCCGCTTGGCCGTTCGCACCGTCGTCCACCACGTCATGAGCCAGTTGATCCTCCCGGCCCTTGACGAGCGGATGGACGATGCGCTCCAGCCGATGCTCGTTGCGGCAGTGCAGTCCGCCAACGAGGCGATCTGGGATTCCGCCCAGGTCATGGGTTCAGATATGGGTACCACCTGCACGGCGGTGCTGCTCGTTGGTGGTAGTCTGTACTTGGCCCACGTCGGTGATAGTCGGGCCTATCTTTTTGAACCTGGGGGGCTGCGTCAGCTTAGTGTTGACCACTCGACCGTGGGCCGCCTCATTCAACTCGGCCAACTCGAACCGAGCGAGGCCCGCGAGCACCCGTTGCGCAACCAACTCTACCGCACCATCGGCCAACAACCCCAAGTAATGGTAGACTTCGTCTATCAGCCGGTCGGCCAGAGTTCCCACTTACTCCTTTGCTCGGATGGACTGTGGGGCCTTGTGAACGAGCCGTTGCTGGAACAGGCACTTACGCGCAGCCCGTGGCCCCAAGATGCCTGCAATGAGTTGATAGCTCTGGCGAATTTGGCTGGTGGCGACGATAACATTTCAGCAGTGGTGGTGAGCCTTCCTCTGCTCGAGAGGTGACCATGGCCCCTGGCATTCAGCTCCGCTCGACCCTCAGCCGTAGCCTGCTGTCCGAAAGCAGCGAGCCACAGTTGATCTATGTGCTGCTTGAGATGAACGCTCAGGGCGTCCCAACGACCATGCCCAAGCTACCCCTGAACCTCTGCCTCGTGATTGACCGCAGTTCCTCGATGCGGGGCGAGCGGCTCCAACAGGTGAAGGACGGGGCCGCCCGCATCCTCGATCTGCTCAGCGATGAAGACTATTTTTCGCTGGTGACGTTTAACGACCGCGCCGAGACGGTGGTCGCAGCCCAACGCGCCCGTAACAAGGCCGACCTCAAGCGTATGGTCGGCATGATTGAGGCCGCAGGCGGCACCGAGATGGCAACCGGCATGGCCCTGGCGATGCAGGAAATCCAACGCCCGATGCTTGGGCGCGGCGTCA
>CAIRDL010000375.1 GCA_903877345.1 uncultured Oscillochloris sp.
CAAGGCACTGAAGACTGCGTCCATCGTGGCGAAATCCTGCATCCGCGAACTAAGATCCGCCGTGCGCGCCACCATCACCTCCGGGTAGCGTTGCTCAAGATCCGCAGCCACCGCCGCAGCGCGCCCCGGATCATACACGCTAATGCCGAGGAACGAAACTTGCCGTGGCTTGCCGAAAATCCGTTGGGCATCGCGTAAGATCAGCACCGCGCCGGTATCTTCGTAGGAAAGGCCGGTCTCGAAGATGCCCACGATGTTAAAAGTTTGCCCCGCGAGCCGCAGATTCGTCCCCGTGCTTTTCTTGAGCTTGTTCGCAGCCATACGCCCCAAAATAAGCTCGCCGGGACGCTGGATGGTACGCCCCTCGGTGACGCGATAATGGGGCAAATAGCCCTCGGTGGGGTCAACGCCATGGACGATGAAAAAGGGCAGCCCCGGCACCGCCGTGGTGCTAAAGATCAGCTTGGCAACAGCCTTGACTTCAGGGTGGGTGCGAATCTGGTCGGCCACACGCTCGTCAATCACCGAGAAAGTCGCATCCGAAGCCCCGGCCTGTTCAGCAATAATATCGGCCTGTCCGGCGCTCAACATCTGGCTAATCAGTTGGCGCGAACCCTCAAGGATGCCGCTCAGGGCGACAATCAGGCCGACGCCCACGCCCAAGCCGAGGATCGTCATCAGGGTGCGCGTGGGTCGCCGCAACAGATTCCGCAACGCCGCGCCGCGCATCACCGGGGCCAAGATGCGGGCGAACAAACCCCAGCGCACACTGGCTCCGCTTTCGGCGCGCATCGCCTCAACCGGGGCCAGGCGCGCTGCGCGCCACGCTGGATAGCCGCCGCTTACCAACCCAAGCACGACCGCGATCACGACGGCTTGCACCAGCGCCGAGGTTTCGACGGTATTGTTGAGAAAACCACCCACACTCGCCGTGCGGGCAAGCAGCGCGACGAGACTCATGGCAAGGCCGAGCCCCACCGCGCTCCCCAGTGCCGCGAGGCACAGCGCCTCACCCACAATCATCGTCACGACGCGCCGCCGTCGCCAACCGAGCGCCCGTAGCACCCCAATCTCGCGAGTACGCTCCATCACGCTCATCAACTGGGCATTCAGCATCCCCAAGCCACCGACCAGCATGGCAAAAAGGCCCAAGAACCAGCCCATTGACTTATAGATTTTCAGGATGTCGTCTTGACCCGACGGGTCGCCCGAGCGCGTTGCCGCTAACTTATCCCAGCGCTGCTCGATCAGCGCCTTCACCGCATCGCGCTGCCGTGGGTCGTTCAATTGCACCTTGAAATAACTGACTTGGTTGCGCTTGTCAAAAGCCCGTTGGGCATCGTCCAGGTGAATAACTGCGCCGTTATCCTCAATACTCGTCCCGGTCTCATAAATCCCGACGACCCGGTAGCTCGCTTCGTTAATGCTAAACCTATCGCCCACGACCTTCTTGAGATTGGTGGCGGCTTGGCGGCCCAGGATCAACTCGTGGCGAGCGGTCACGGTGCGTCCGGCGATGATGCGGTAGCGGGCGATAGCGAAGCGGCGCGGGTCTTCGCCAGCCACGAGGAAATAGGGCGTTGCGGGCATTTGGAGGATGCCGACGACGGTGCCGGCCACTGCCTCGACGCCCTTCAACCCGGCGATCTCGTCGCCCACAGGTTGGTCAATCGCGCCGAGGAGGATCATCAGCGCGTCCTTCTGGCTGACCAGCAAGTCGGCGTCGCCAGTTGAACCAACCGCGCCGAAGCCACGCGCCATGCCCTCGCCGAAAGCCGTCAGCACCACAACTGCCGCCACACCCACAGCGATACCGAGGATGGTCAACAGGGTGCGAATCTTGCGCCGCAGCAGATTTTTTAGGCTGAGCATAGGAGCCTCACACCTTCAACGCCGCAGGGAATCGGAAAAAGGAAAGAAGCGAGATCATCGCTTCTTTCCTTGCCCTTAGATGCTACTAAACTTGGGGTAACCGACGGGGATCGAACCCGCAACCTCCTGATCCACAATCAGGCGCTCCACCATTGAGCTACGGCTACCACACCGTGAGCCTACTATACCACAGCTCGAATCTGGTTGCAAGTTGACCCGGCGGGGCACCGGCTACGTCAAAGTCGTTCGCCGTGGGGCTGAAGCCCTCGGCTATGTTAGCCAAGCCTGCTAAAGCAGGCTCGATCAGCCCGCGAAAGCGGGCTTCGCAGCCCGTAGCCGGAGGCTTTTAGCCTCCCGGCACGTGACTTTGACGTGGCCCTAACTATCGCCTACTGAGAGTTGGCAAGATCGCACGGTTGTGGTACAATCACGCCGTTCGGTCGCACGGGGAGGTCGCATAGAGGCCTAGTGCGGCGGTTTGCTAAACCGCTATAGGAGCAATCCTATCGAGGGTTCGACTCCCTCCCTCCCCGCCATGACAGCGTCCATACACAAGCCCCGGAGTAACAATCTCCGGGGCTTGTGTTTTGCCTAAAAACAACCAGCGCAAGGTGCTCTAGGCTTCTACCGCGTGCCATCCCCGGAAAACCTGTATCCTCCGGTCGAAGCCCCCATCCACTGCACCAGAATGTGACTGAGACACGACAACCTCCAGTTTACCGACCCACAGCTATAGGAGGTCGTCCGACCACTGATGAACCTCGTCACCTTGAAACAGTCGGTGTGTTAGAATAACCCGCAATTAAGGTCAGTGAAGCCACATATAGCAATCCTATTGGGGGTGTTGCGTGGAGTCAAGGCTTCAGCCGGATAGGGCCGCCTAAAGGCTCGACTCCTTTTCATAACCTGTGTAGGATTGCTATATCAGGCTCAGCGCACACGCTACTTCTAGGAGATCCCGTATGCTCAAGCGTCTTCGCCCACTCATCACGCTGGCTACCTTGGTGCTAGTCATCGGCTTAGCTGCGTGCGGCAATGCCCCGTCCGCCGCTCAGCCCACCCCTGGGCGCTTCGTGATTGGCATGTCCCAGGCGAATAATGCCGAACCCTGGCGCGCTGCCATGAACGCCCAGATTGCTGCCGCCGCGCTCAAACACCCGGAACTGGAAGTTCGCTTCGCCGATGCGAAGCAGAGCAACGCCACGCAGGTCGCTGATGTGGAACGCTTCATCGAAGCAGGCGTTAACTTGTTGATCATCTCACCCAACGAGGCCACGCCTTTGACCAATGTGGTGGCCCGCGCTTACGATAAGGGCATTCCGGTGATTGTCCTCGACCGCAAGGTCAACGGCGCTAAATATACGATGTGGATCGGTGCGGATAATAAGGTGATTGGCCGTCGGGCCGGGGCTTATGCAGCCCAGTGGTGTAAAGATCAGGGCCGCGACCCCTGTAATGTGATCGAGTTACGCGGCCTTGAAGGTTCAACCCCAGCCACCGAACGTGGCGATGGGTTCCGCGAGGGCATCGCTACCAACCCGACGGTCAAGATTATCGCTAGTCAGAATGCCGACTGGATCGGCGATAAGGCCATCCCGTTGGCCGTCGAAATGCTCAAGGTCAACCCCAAGGTTGATGTGGTCTACGCCCATAATGACCCGATGGCGGAAGGCGCAATTAACGCTTTTGCCCAGACCAAGACTGACCCAAGCA
>CAIRDL010000376.1 GCA_903877345.1 uncultured Oscillochloris sp.
AGGTGCCTGCGGCGACGCCGTTCACCTCCGCTGTTGCCGTGGCGCTGTACTTGCTCGGTCAGGCGACGCATATTCCCTGCACGCCCGAGAACGTGGCCCGCGCCCTCGTGACCAGCCTCGATGAGCACCTGAACACCCTCGCCGGTCGGATCGGGCCGGAACTCGACCGCCTGGTGGATGCGGGCTATGCCAAGCAGGTGGGCGAGACGTACGCGTTCCTCACCACCCAGCAACGCTCATTCCAAGACAAAGTGCGCGAGCGCCAGCATGAATTGCGCCTCGCCACCCCGACCCTCTCCCACGCCCTCAAGGATGTGGAGAGTGACGATATGTTTCAGCTCACCCAGCTCCAGGGGCAGGGGCGGCAACTCAAGCTCAAGGTGCTGATGGACGGACGCCAGCTTCAGCCCGGCCCGTCGCGCGTGGCCGTTCATATCCTCTCGCCGATCCAGCGCGCCCTCGACCCCGGCATCGCCGATGATGAGGTGCTGCGCCAGCGCTCAAACCAGGAGCCGGAAACCTTCTTCCTCCGTATGGACGAGGTGCGGCCCTTGCGCGACGCCCTCGCGCTCTATGTGGCGACGAAGGAAACCGCCGACCGCGTGATCGCCGCGAACCCGGCGAGCCCCGAGGCCGAAGTGGCCCGTCAGGCAAAGACCCGCGATATGACGAGCCACCTGATGGCGGTGCGGGTTCACCTGCGTGCGGCGCTGCGCGGTGCCCAGATCTTCTTTCGTGGCTCGGCCTACGACCTTAACAGCGGCACTGGTGACGCGGTGCGTAGCCTGATCACGCAGTTGCTGCCGCTCATCTACAGTCGGCTCAGCGAGGTGCAGCACCGGGTCGCCAATGTCGAAACGGCGGTACGCGCTGCGCTCAACGGCTCCTACGCCAACATGGATCTTCAGTTGCTCAATGTGGTGAACAGCGATGGCTCCCTCAACCCGAGTAGCCCGCTGCTGAGCGCGGTGCGCGGCAGCTTGCCCCCAGAGAACGCCGACCGGCCACCCGTGGAGGCGGTCGAACTCCGGCGCAGCTTCGAGGACCCGCCCTACGGGTGGGATGGTGGGGCTGTCACGGTTGCCATCGCCCTGCTGCTCCGGGCCGGTCTGGCAAAGCTGCTCTTTGAGGGCCGGAACATTACGGACCCGCAAGACCCCGATGCCCAGCTTAGCCTGACCCGCGACCAGCGCTTCCGCCAAGTGCGCCTGCTCGGCGTGCGGGCCGAGCTTGATTCGCAGCAACTGATCGCGGCGCGCGGCTTCTACGAGACCCTCTTCGGGAGCCGCCCTGCCCTCGTGCCAGCGACCCTGAATACCGCGCTCGGTGAGCGGCTCGGGGAGATCAACACGCGCTGTGCGGCGCTTCAGCAGTGGGCTTCGGCGGCAAGCTTTCCGCTGCCGCTGGCGTTCAGCACCGGGCTGAGTGTGGTCAATGAACTGATTGCCAGCCCCACCCCGGTCGCCCGCCTGCCCCTCTTTGGGGATCGCCACCAGCAGGTGCTCGATCTGCTTGACCTGCTCGAACAGGTGGAGCAGTTTCGCCAGCGCTATGGTTCCGATTTCCCACGTATGCGCGACTACTACACCTCGATGATCAACGCGAGCCTGCCCGTGCCGGAGCTGCAAACCTTCCTGCGTACCTTCAGTACCCTTGCGAGCGAGCGCCGCTGCCACGATCAGCCACGCTGGCTGGATCTGGTACGCACCCGTGAGGCAGCGGAGGCGGCGGTGACGGCGCAGATGGCGCGCTGGACGGACGAGGCCCGCCAACGGGCAACGACGACGATCACCAGTATTCCCGACCGGCTACGGGCGCTGGGGGTCAGCGCAGAGGAGACAGAGGACGACGCCCCGCACCTGCGCCAGCCCTTTGAGCGCCTGCTGGCCGAACTTCCCGACCTGCCGAGTGTGAGTGTGGGCAGTCAGCTCAGTACGCAGCTTGATATGCTCGATCTGAACCTCAGCCGTGAACTGGAGCGCATCCACGCAGGACGACAACCCAAGCCCACGAGCGACGACGCGGGGACAGGAACCGCCGCGACAAGAACGGACAAGCGCGATGGCGCAGAAACCGCCGCGACGGGAACCGGCAGGCGCGATGAGGAAGGAACCGCCGCGACAGCGACGGGCGGCAACGAGGGTGCAGAAATCGCCACGCCGGGGCCGGGTGGCGACGACTATGCGCGACCACAGGTGAGCCAGCGCGATGTTAGAACAGTCATCCGCGACGCGATCCAAGCGCGCCAGGGACAGCCAGCATTTCGTGACCGGCTGCTCGCCATCTTTGGCAACCAATGTCTCGTCACCGGCTGCCGCGCCACGGAAGCGCTTGAGGCCGCTCATATTGACCCGTACAGCGTCAGTCAGAACCACGACCCCGCCAACGGACTCATCCTGCGCGCTGACCTGCACACGCTGTTCGATCTTGGGTTGCTCGCGATTGATACGGAGCGCCGCTGCGTGGTCTTCAAGGCTACCGTGGAAGACAGCTACCAAGACCTCCTGCATCAACCGCCGCTCCGTTTCCCTGATGATGCGGGCAGCGCGGCACGCCTGCGTGCGCTCGACACGCATCGGCGCAACTGCGGCTTGTAGCAGCGCAGGCCATCCCCGTCACACCCGTTCGTGAGACGTTGTTCCCGCTCGCTCCATTGACAAAAAGGATTTGCCGCCCATGCTCAAGCCGCACAAAGAGATCCTGGCTGCGGTCATCCGCGACCTGCGCCGCGACATGCTCGGCACGACCGAGAAGGATGGCACGAAGGTGCGCGGCGACCTCGACCGCGAGCTGGAGCGGATCGGCGTGCTGCCCGATGGGCGCGTTCAGCCGATTGATGTGCTGCCCAACGCCACACCAGCCGAGGTGCGCGCCCACGAAGCCGCTGGGCGCTTCCTGACGGAAGCCCGTCGCCAGAGCCGTCCGGTCGCCCAGGCTCGCGCCGAGTATGTCGAGCAAGCGGCCTACTCCTGGATTAACCGCCTGGTGGCCCTGCGCGCCCTAGAAGCCCGCCAACTCGTCAGCGGAACCCTGTGCCCCAGCGAGGACTACGGCGGCGTCTCTGAGGCGATCTATCTGCTGGCCCAGACCAACCCGGCCCGCGTGGCGGCCTCTGATGGCGGCTGGTGGGAGGTCGTCGAACAGGCGTGTGCAGCCCAGGCCCAAGCGCTCCCCGGCCTCTTCAGTGCAGGCGACCCGGTGATGACGCTCCGCCCAAGCGTGTCCGCCCTGCGCCGTTGTGTCGAGCGTATCGGCCACGGCCCCACCTCCACCACGCCGGAAGAAACCGACACCGCCTTCGCCGACCCTGATGCCATCGGCTGGGCCTACCAGTTCTACCAAGAGGAGGCCAAGGCCACCGCCTTCGCCAGCTTCAAGGCGGGCAAGAAGGCCGACAGTCGCGCCACCATCGCCGCCGCAACCCAACTCTTCACCGAGCCGTATATGGTCAAGTGGCTGCTCGAAAACAGTTTGGGGCGTTCCTACCACGAGATCTATCCCGACAGCGCACTGCCAGCACGGTGGGCGTACTACATCCGCCCGACGGCTGAGCGGCCCCTGGGCCAGCCCGCGCCCACCGTGGGAAGCCTGGAGATGCTGACGGTGCTTGACCCTTGCGTTGGCTCGGGCCACTTTCTGCGCGAGGCGTTCGACCTGCTGGCCGCGATGTATCGCGAGTGCCACCCTGAGTGGGAGACCCGCCAAATCGTCGAGACAATCCTGCGTCACCACCTGCACGGAATTGACATTGACCCGCGTGCGGTGCAGTTGGCCGCGCTCACGCTGTATCTGCGTGCGCTGGAGCTACTGCGCGACGAGGCCCGCGCCCGCCGTCGGCCCATGCCTACCTGGACGCCCACGCAGATCAACTTGGCGACCACGCCGAGCGGCCTGGACGACACGACCCTAGAGCGCCACCTGACCCGCCATCCCGAGGATCGGCCCCTGCGCCCGCTGCTGGAGCGCATCTTCGCGAGCCTAGGTCAGGCCGAACTGCTGGGTAGCTTGCTGCGCCCTGGTGCGGAGATTGACGCGGCGATTGCCAAGCTCCAAGCTCCCCGCCAAACGAACCTGTTTGATACACCCAACACCGATACCGGTGATCTGGCCCGCCGCGACCCGACAGCACTGAAGCAACTGGTGCTGGATCAAGTAGCCCAAAGCTTCCACGACGAAGCCGCCAGCGCCGACCCCGCCGACGCCCTCTTTGGTCGTGAGGCCGAGCGCGGCGTGCGCCTGCTCCAAATCCTCGACCGCAAGTACGCCGTGGTGGTGACGAACCCGCCCTATATGGGCAGCAAAAATATGCCCGACCTGCTCAAAAAGTATGTTGAGCAGCACTACAATGCTGGGAAGCGCGACCTCTACGCCGCCTTTATCTTGCGCTGTCTAAACCTGTGCCTCCCAGGCGGGCGCGTGGCGATGGTGACGCAGCAAAGCTGGATGTTCCTGCGCTCCTTCGCCGAACTGCGGGCGGTGCCTGATGAGCGTTTGGCTGAGGCCCAGAAGCAGCGCGAGTTTACCGGCCTGTTGCGCGAGACGCGGCTTGAGGGGGTCGCACATCTTGGTGAATTTGCCTTCGAGGAGTCTGCGGCGGCGGGTGCGTTTGCCGTGTTGTTCACCCTCAGTAATGCGCCCCCGTTTGCCGATCACCGCCTGACAGCCTTCCGCCTAGTTGGATTGAAGAGCGCCGCCGAAAAGGCCAAGCTGCTGCGTGAGGCGACTATTATTGAGCGTGAGGCGGTGCGAGGATGATGCCAAACCTTGCCCACATCCCTGAAACGGTGCAACGCGACCTCGAACATGCAACGACGATCCTCAAAGCTGGGGGCTGTCGGGCCGTGTTCCTGTTTGGTTCGGCAGCAACGGGGACGATGCATGCTGGCTCGGATCTTGATCTTGCGGTGCGCGGATGCCCGCCGCAGCACTTTTTTCACCTGCTTGGGCGCCTGCTCGCCGATCTCGAACATCCGGTAGATCTGGTCGATCTCGATGTGCCCGGCCCGTTTGTGGAGTTCTTGCTGGCTAATGGCAAGTTGGTGCAGCTTGGCTAAGGCGCTCGTTCAAGCCATCACCGTCGAGATCGCCCAGCTCGATCTGCTCTTTGCGACCTATGCCGACCTGCTGGCCCATGTCCAGCAACAAGCGCCTGATGTGGTTGAACTCGCGGCGCTGGCAACGGTGTTGCATTCTTTCTACAATGGTACGGAAAGCATGTTCTTGGCCGTTGCGCGTCAGGTCGATCAGCATGTGCCGGATGCGCCACGCTGGCACCGGACGTTGCTGGCGCAGATGGTGCGCCCCGGTACGGTGCGGCCCGCGCTGATTACGGCACCGCTCGAAGCCCGCTTGCTCGACTATCTGGCCTTTCGCCACTATTTCCGCCACGCCTATGCCTTTACCCTCGATTGGGCACGCCTGCAACCGCTGGTGCTCGTGCTACCGAGTGTGTACGCAGCGTTGCGCGATGAACTGACCACCTTCCTGCAATTCCTCGCGGCACAGCCCGAAAGCGAGTAGCCCCATGCCCCACCCCGCTGTCTCCACCCCCAAGCAGTCCGACTTCCTGGCGATCCCTGGTTCGCCGATCCCCTATCACCTTACTCGCCGGATACTGGATATTCTCCAATCCCCTCTTCATCTTGGTGATTGCGCCTTAACTATTGAGGGTCTAAACACCACGGACAATACGCGATTTCTTCGTTGGGGATGGGAAATTGAGTCAAATAGAGAATGGCGACCATACTCAAAGGGTGGGGGATATAAAAAATGGTTTGGAAATGAATCTCTTATTGTCAGATGGTCAGATAATGGCCTTCGGTTAAAATTATTCATTGAGGAGAAATATAAGTCGCATTGGTCAAAAAGGGTCTCTGGGATTGATTATTATGATAGTAAAGGCTGGGTATATTCATTACTAGCGCGTGGTTCTCTGGGTTGTCGATTAAAAGAATCAGTAACCATATTCGATGTGCGAAGTGGGGCAATTTTTACGAAAGACGACGTAGACATTGTCATAATCGTCAATTGCCGTCTCTCATCATATCTACTACGATCATTAATACCCGTTATTGATTTTCATGCCGGATACGTGGCAGAATTGCCGATTATAAAACCGCAGGGAATCAATCTGTCTAGGTTCCTGGCTTCCTGCATCACCCTCAAACGCCACCTCGTCGCGACCGACCCAACCGAACGCAGCTTCACCGGCGTCGTGAGCGACCAGGCGCAGCTTGACGCCATCGCAGCGCTGCTGCACACCCTGGAAGGCATCAACGAAGCGGAGGTCTTCGCGGCCTACGGCGTAGCGGGCGACGATATGCGGGCGGTACTGGAAGAGACTGGCATCCCCGCTGGCTTTCATCCGCTGCTGGCGGGCTACGATGCGCTGCCGAATGTAGCCACGGATAGCACGGATACCACGAATAACACAGATATAAACCAAGTTATATTGTCCAGCATCAGTGCTATCCGTGCTATCCGTGGATCAGACGAACTCGCCCGCATCAAGACCCGGTTGCGGGCGCTCTACGAGGCCGGGCCGGGCACAAAAGAGTCCACGGATAACACGGATAACACGGATAACACGGATAGCGATCAGCAAGAATCGTCTGGCATCAGCGCTATCCGTGGTATCGGTGCTATCCGTGCTATCCGTGGATCAGATGAAGCTGACGAAGAAGACGCCGTAGTCACCGGGGCGCACATCCCCATCCCCACCGAGACCTTCCTTGAAGAGCTATCGGTGCGGATGGAGCTGCACCCGATCAGCGTCTACTGGCTATTGGAGGAACTACGGAGCGAGGGTGCGCGCTGCAAGCCGGAGGAGCGGCGTCTGCTGGAAGACCGGCTCTCGGTGCTGGTGCTGCGCCTGCTTGGGTACCGTTGGCCTGCTGAATTAGCCACAGATAGCACGGATAACACTGATAATAATAAGGTCGAATTGTCCGGTATCCGTGCTATTGGTGCTATCCGTGGTTCAAATAATCATACTGTCCGTGGTTCACTAGAAGCCGACGCCGACGGCATCATCCCCTTGGTTCACCTGGGTACCGGCGAGGCCACCCTCGCCGAGCGCCTGCGCGTCCGCCTACGCGCCGAGGATGGTGAAACCGGGGCGCAACGCACCGAGCATCTGCTGACCGAACTGACCGGGGCCACGAGTCTGGAAGACTGGTGCGCCCGCCTCTTCTGGCCGCGCCATGTCAAGCAGTTCAAGGCGCGTCCCATCGCATGGCAGATCGCCTCGCGCCCAGCGGGGGCGGGCAAGAAACGCGGCACACGGCAGCCGCCGCTCTTCGCGTGTCTGCTCTTCTACCACGCCACCGGCGGCGATGCCCTGGCCCGCCTGCGTACCCAGTACATCGAGCCGCTGCTGCGCCGCGAAGAGTCGGCCCTGGCCGAAGCTTTGGGCAAACGTAACAGCGAGGGTGCCGCATTAGCCAACGCACGGGTCGAGGAGTTGCGCGATCTCCTCGGTCGGCTCCAACAGGTCGAACACGCGGGCTTCGCCTGCCCTGAACTCGACGCGCTACTGACGCAGGAGCCGTTGGATCGCTGGAGTAGCGACGGCATTGTGATGCTGGCAAGTACCGAGGATCTGGCACGGCAGGAACGTGCCTGGCAAGTGGATCTCAACGACGGGGTGCGCGTGAACATCGCCCCGCTCCAACTGGCGGGCACGCTGGCGGGTGAGGTGCTGAAGGCGGCGGATGCGAAGAAGGCCATCGCCGACCGGGCGCGCTGGCGGGCCGACGAGCGGCGCTGGGTGCGGGCAGGCAAGCTGCCGCGCTGTGGTTGGATGGACACCGACGTGCCGGAAAGCCCCGCCTGGACACGACTGGCCCCTGAACGGGAAGCCGAGCAGCGCAAGCTGAAAGAGAAGCGGGCCGCTGCAAACGCCAAACAGGGGCAAACCTAGCCCATGCACACCGATAGTCCGCTCAAACGGGAACAAATGATGGCATCGAGCTTTGCGAGCTACGTGTTGGCCGACAAGATGGCAGAGATTGAGGCTCGGGCACGGCGTGGGGTTCTCCAACAGACGCTGGAGGAAGCGGTGATGGCCGCTTCCCGAACGCGCCACTCATCATCCTACGTGATATGCGGCGAGTCGTCGCGGAAGATCGGCTGCGTGGCCGCATCATTGCGGTGATCCAAGCATCTGATCTGGACGCATTTGAGCAGCGACTGCTGGAGGCAGTCGCTGCCGAGGGCCAAGGCTGAGCCACGCACGCGAAGCGGTGCGAACCACAGGGAGCTGCGTATGCCCACCGGCATGACCCGTATCACCATTGAAAACTACCGCACGCTGGCGAAGGTTGCCATTGACACGCGGGCGCTGAATGTCATCTTTGGGCCAAACGGTGCCGGGAAATCCTCCTTGCTCGACACCATCGGGTTTCTGCATGACTGCGCCATCCGTGGCGTGGAAGAAGCGTCATCGGATCGCAACCACGGCATTGGGATGCTCTGGGATGGCGCTGATCACGCAGCCAAGATCTCTATCACCATCGCCACCGAGCACGTCTCGTACCGTATCATGTTGGGCTTCTCCTCAGGCCGGATTGAGCCATTGGTCGGCGAGCACCTCCAGTCGCTCACGACGAACCAGACCTTGATCCGGCGCAGTAGTGGCAGCGACAAGGCCGATTTTTACCGTGCAGGAGCGAGCGAGCCAGTAACCGTGACCCTCCGCGAGCCAGTGAAATTAGCGCTGGCACGCTACCTCGATTTCGACGAACACTCCCGTGAGGCGAGTGCCTTGGATCGGCTCCTGCGGTTTATCCATTGCTACCACGCACGCACGGCCGACCTCTCCCGACTCCGCACGCATGGCTCTGATTCCGACCGTCACCCGTGGCTCTGGGAGCGCGGCCAGAATCTCTGGTCTGCACTGCGGAATCTGCGTGACCAGAGCAGCCTTGATGACCGCTACACCACGATTCTTGGCTACATGCGCCAGGCATTCCCCGCGTTTCGTGATCTGCTGATCGAGCAGACCGGCCCCGCCACCGTGTATGGCAGCTTCATCGAGCGTGGGCGACGAAGCCCGATCCGCGCCTCTGGGGTCTCGGATGGACACCTCCAAATGCTCATCCACCTGACCGCACTCTTTGGTGAGGGACGGGATCGCCCCTCGCTGATCAGCCTGGATGAGCCAGAGACCTCACTGCACCCGCATGCCATTGCGGTACTGGCGCGTGCGGTCGAAGCGGCAACGCAGCAATGGCAGAAACAAATCTTCATTGCCACCCACTCACCCGTGCTGATCAGTCAGTTCCCCGCTGACGCCATCCTGGTTGCCGAGGTTGACCCGAACGGGCAAACCGTGTTGCGGCGACTCAGCGAGATTGCCGACGTGCAAGATCTTCTGGACGACTACGCCGCTGGCTCGCTCTATATGGCCCAACTTCTCGCTGCCCAGTCCCCACTGAAGGAACCGTCAGCATGAATGCCAGCGCAGACTGCACCTTCATCCGTTTCGGGCTCCTGGTCACTGGGGTCGGCGAAGCACAGGCGCTGCCTGAGCTCTTGCGACCGCTGGCGGCGACCGGTCTGTGCCACATCCATGTCATCCGACGAATTACCCAGCGGAATCCCCGCAAAGAGCAGATCCGTCCACAGCCGATGATCACCGGCACACAGCAACGCATTCCCGACCGGGACTTCGAGGAGATCGGTGCGCCAGCCCGTGCGTTCCTTGCTGCAGATCGCGGCCATTTCGTCCTGCTGATTGACGACCTTGAGCATGACCGACGCTCGATCATCGAGCACGTCTTTGAACGCTACGGCAATGCGCTGAACGCAGCACTGCGGGATGAGCAACGCGGTCGGGCCGCCGTTCATTTTCTCGTGCCCATGCTCGAAGCCTACTATTTTGCACACACTGATGCGGTAAACGCGGTACTCAATCCCACGCCGCCGCTCACCGACTACCCCGCTGACGTGGAAGCCATGCGCCATCCGAAAGGCGAACTGAAGCAGCGTATTCCTGGGTTTGACGAGGTCGCGCATGGCGTACAGATTCTGTCACGGCTCGATCTTGATCATATCCTGGCGCGTGCCGATACCTGTGCCTCACTCCGTGGCTTGATTGCCTGGTGTGTGGCCGCCCTCCGCTGCCATGTTCATGCCGCTTATCATGATCTGGAAACGCGCTTTTGTTTGAGCAATGGTGTCATGCTGACCCACGCTCGCAATCAGATCGCCGCCGTCCCCTGTCCCCCGATGTTTGACCCACCAGCGGTATAGGTTATCCATGCCCCTCTCCCTCAAGGCGCATATCCTCCACGAAATCCAGAGCTACACGGCCCGCCACCCCGGTGCCTGGCTCGTCTGGTGCGATCCGCACGGTGCGTGGGCACCCCTGTTGCACGCCGCTCTCGCCGACAGTGCCATCCCCCTGATCGAGGTGACGACACAGGTGGCCGGGCATATGGGTGGCCCAGTGGAGCGCGCCCGCGTGCAAGCGCAGATTGACCTGGGTACGCCCTTTGTACTGCGCGTCGCCGCTGGCCCCCATGAACTTGGGTGGCTCTGGGCGCACGCGTTGCGCGCCGAATCTATCGTTGCCGCTACGTTGCGTACCCGTTTGCTGGCGTGGGGCTGGCGACCGCATGTGTTGCATCTCAGCGAGGCGGAGTTGTGCGCCCTCGCCGAACACCATCTCGACCACGACCCGGCGACATGGGGCAGCGGTGGCCTGGAGCCAAACCTTGACCTGTTGCTCGGGGCGCTGCTCCTCGGCGCGGAGGCAGAGGGCACCCAGCGAGTCGTGCTCACCCTGAGTGCCGACCGCACCGGCCTCGGGCAGCCCGACCCGCAACACCCGGAGATCTGGCGTGCCCAAGCCCTGGCGCGCCTCCTTGTGACCGACGCCCACCGCCGTGCGCCAGGGTGCATCCCCGATCACCACGCGCTGCTGATTCTGCCGCCCGCCCGAACGCTGGCTCTGCAGCTCATTGACCGCTGGCTCGACAGTCGCACCTACAGCGACCTGCTGCCCCACGCCGTCGCCCTCGCCGATCCCCTCACGAATCTCGACACCCTGCTCCATGATGCCGATCCGACCTTCGGCCCCTTGCTGTCGCGACGAGCCGAGCAAGCGGTGTATGCCGCCACATGTCGGCACCTCGCCGCCCAAGCGGGCCGCACCCTGTTGGAGCGCCTAGCTGAACTCGGCCCGGCAATCACCGCTCACAGCGGCCCCACTGCGATCTGGGCAGACCCCGAACGGGCGCATGCCCAGACAATTCCTTGGCGCGAACTAGCCCGCCTCAGTGAAGCGTGCCGCGACCTGATTGACGCCTCACCGCAGGGCGCATGGGCCAGCCCCCAAGCCGCGCTCGCCTGGTATGTCAACGGCGGTTGGCGCATTGACCGGGCTGGTGAAGCCATCCTCCGCACCATTGAGGCGAAAGACCCCGCACTGATCGCCCTGCTCACCCCGCTGCGGGTCGCCTACCGCGCCCGCTGGGAGCAGCAACTCATGGCTTGGTCAGCGGTTTGGACGGCGGCGGGCTGCCCGGAACTCCCATACCCCACGGCGGGCGAACGGCTGATCACCTTTCTCGACGCCCGCCGACCAACCGCGATCATTGCCCTTGATGCGCTGCGCTACGATCTGGGCCACGCGCTGGCGCACCTGATCAACGCGCAGGAGAGCGCCGTCCGCGCCACGGTGCTGCCCGCCCGCGCCCCGCTGCCGAGTATCACGGCCCTGGGGATGGGCATGGCCCTGCCTATCGCTGCGACAGAACTGGTCGCCACATGCAGCGATGGGCGCTGGACGTTGCGTGAACAGGGCCAGACGGCCGATCTGAGCCTCGCGGCAGCGCGGCGGGCGTGGTGGATCAGCCACGGTCATGGCACTGCCGATGGTCTGCTCAGCGTCAGCGACGTGCTGAACCAGGAGGTGCCGCGACCAACGAAGGATCGCCCGCGCTTGGTGATCAGCGACCATACGTTGGATGACCAGGGCCACGATGGCGAACTCGAGGTGGTCGGTTCCGCAGGGACGCTGCGCCGCTATGTGCAACTCATCCAGCGCCTGCGTGATGCTGGCTGGCTGCGTATCGCCGTCGTCACTGACCACGGCTACATCCATTGGGCGAGCGAACACGACCAACGGGTGCTCCCGCCGGAGGGCGAGACGGTCTATCGTACCCGCCGCGCCTGCGCCTACCGCGTTGGTGCCCCCGTAGCTGAGGCGACGGTCACCGCCCCTGGCGGACAGCACCCGGTCGCCGTCCCGTCCGGCGCGGCCTGCTTTATCGCCTACGGTGGGCGGGGCTACTTTCACGGCGGAGCCTCGCTCCAGGAGTGGGTAATTCCCATGCTTGCCCTTGACTGGCCGACACGCGCCCGACCTGTAGTGTTCACGCTCCGCGCCCAACCGACGGTGCTCAGCCAACGCCCCCGGGTGACGCTCGACGTGCCGCCAGTGATGTTCCCCGACGAGTATCTCGCCCAGGAGGTCAAGCTGGTCATTCTGCATGCCGAAACGCGGGAACTCCTTTTCGCCAGTGACCCCCAACGCGTAGCCCCGACCGAACGCCCGGACATAACCGTTGAAGTGCAGGCGAACGTCCGCCAAGGAGCGAGCGCGACTCGCGGCACGGCGTTGTGGATCGAGATCCGTCACGCCCACACCGACGCGGTGCTCGCCAGCACACCCAGCACGCTGATGATTGCGTTACGCCAGACAAACACTGGCACGGACTGGTAGGATGCACTCATGACAATTCCCCCCACGGAACAATTCATCCCAGACGCCCTTGACCAGCGCCTGTTTGCGGCGTTCCCCGGCCTCGTGATGCGGAAAGACCTCACGCAGGTCATTCGCGGGATGAGCAAAGCGCCTTCGTACGTGATCGAGTTTATGCTCGGAAAGTACTGCGCGAATCTCTTCGACACCCGCGATGTGCGCGAGGGTCTGGAGTTGGTGCGCGAGGAGGTTGCCGCCTACATCCCACGCGGCGACGAGACGGAGGTGATCAAGGCCAACATCCGCGAGCGCCCGCCACGCCGGATCATTGATCTGGTCAAAGTGGAACTCAACGAGAAACTCGACAGCGGCGTCTATTGGGCCACCCTGGCGACCGCCAACCTCCGCAACGTCAACATTCGCCCCGAGCTGGTGCAGAAGTACGAGCGCCTCCTGATGGCCGGCGTCTGGTCAAATATGCTCGTCACCTACGACGACAGCATACGCTACGGCAGCAAGACCTATCCCTTCGTGATCACGCGGCTCGAACCGGTGCAGGTCGGCCACGTCAGTCTTGACGAGTATGATGCGGGGCGGGCGCAGTTCACCCGCGACGAATGGATTGATGCGCTCATCCGCACGATGGGCTACGAACCGACCGACGCCCGGCTGACCCCACGCATCAAGTTGCTCTACCTCGTGCGCCTCATCCCACTGGTGGAGCCGAACTACCATATGATCGAACTTGGCCCGCGCCAGACGGGCAAATCGTTCTGCTTCACCGAGCTCAGCCCCTATGGGACGCTCCTCGCGGGCGGTCAAGTGACGGTACCCAAACTGTTCGTCTCAAACACGAATCCGCCTCGGGCCGGACTGGTCGCCCAACGCGATGTGGTCGGCTTTGACGAGATTGCCGAGAGCAGCTTCAACGCCGACGACGACAAGAATCTCTACAAGAACTATATGGAGGCCGGGCAGATCAATCGCGGCATGATGACGGTGACGGGCGAGGCCGGCTTCATCTTCAACGGCAACCTCACCTTCGACCCGCGCAGCGGAGCGGTGGGCGAGCACCTGTTTAAGTCGCTCCCGCCGAGCGTGGCGGACGACGCCGCCTTCCACGACCGTTGGGCGGCCTACCTGCCAGGGTGGGAACTCCCGAAACTCACGCCGGATCTCATCACCGGGCGCGTGGGCTTCATCCTCGACTATATCAGCGAACTGTTTCACCGCGAGTTGCGCCGCATCGCCCGCTATGGCACGCTCTGGGAGGAATGGTTCGAGGCACCGCGTCGTGAATGGAGCGCCCGCGACATGCGGAGCATCAACCGCACCTTCGCGGGCATGACGAAGCTCATCTTCCCCGCTGGGCGCATGACGAAAGATGATGCGCGATTGCTCCTGGAACTCGCCATCGAGTTGCGACTGCGCGTCCGCGTCCAACTCAACCGCATCAACCCCCAGGAGTTCCCGCTCACCGACATGCACTATAGCGACCGTGCCACGGGCGACGTCGTGACCGTGCGCCTGAACGGCGTGTAGCATGCGGTCGCATCTCGGCCCGTTGGAGGTTGCGTCGTTGGGTGGTCGCGCGCTCCGCCATCCCATTGATGGCCTCGGCGATCAGGGGCAGTTGGGTGATCGGCTGCCATCTGGGTGTTGGGTGCGCCATCCCTTTCTCCGTGTCCTATGGGCATACGTTCGGTGGTACGCTGACTCGTATGATACGGTACCCGACCCTGTGGGGGGGGGCAAACGAAACACTGCGTAGCTTCCACCTGTCGTGCCATGCCCCGTTAGGAGAAGCCTGCCCATGACCGAACCGTCGCCACCCTCTGACCCGCCCGATGGCGCAACGGTAAGCCCCATCGTTGCGCCACGCCTGCCCATAACCGACCCGTCGCCACCCCCCGACCAAGCGGAGGCGCTCATCGAGGCCGGGGTCGCCCAGATCGCCGCGACCCTCAACGAGCACGACAAGCTCCCGCTCAAACAGATCCGGCGCATCGTCCACGCCCTGGGGCTTGCCGCCACCGAAGCCATCGTCGCCGAAGCGCTCCAGATCGAGGCCGACGGTGGCCTACCCGTCGTCAGTGGGAAGCGCCGTCGCACGTTAGGCGGGGTCTTCTTCGTCATCGTTCGCCCGCACCTCAGCCCGGAGCAGCAGCGGAAGATCCTCCCCCGGTTTATCTCCCGCGCACCGCAGGCTCCCGCCACAGGCGCAGCGCAAACCACCGCCTCAGCGCCGCCGCGTGCCTCGTGGGCCACGCGGGCCGAACTCATCGCCGGTCTGCACACCGGGCGGGGCACGCTCACCTCGGTGAAGATCACGCTGATGGGGCGTCCGAGCGACGTATCGGAGCAGGCC
>CAIRDL010000377.1 GCA_903877345.1 uncultured Oscillochloris sp.
GCTGTTACAATCCAGAGACAAACGGCGATTGTTCGAGGTACTAAGGGACGCGGAAGATTTTAATCATCCAAGCCGGGCCAATGATCCGTGATGCGTGATCCGTGACCGGGCCGCACCCTAGCCGATCACGGATCACGCGTCACGGATCAGATGGAATGTTTTAAATCTTCCGCTTCCCTAACCTGAAACCTTGTCTAAAGGATTTTTCTATGAAGTCACGCTTTGGGCTTGTTATCGTGCTCTGCGGGATTGTCCTATCGGCTTGTAGCCGCCCCACCTCGACCGCTGAGACCACCCCACAGGTTGCGCCGACCCTTGCCGCAACCAGCGCCACGGGTTCCGGGCTCGGCTCAATGTCGTCAATTGGTGCCCCCACCGCCGCGCCGACGACCGAACCCACCGCGAATGCCGCCCAGACCTACACCGTCCGGCGCGGCACGGTTGAGGATCTGCTGACCTTCAGCGGTCAAGTTGCCCCGATGCAAGCAACCATCGCCTTCACCCTCGACGGGATTGTTGCCAAGCTGCATGTGCAACCTGGGCAGACCATCCAGAAGGGCGATCTGGTTGCGGAACTTGATACCGGCGACCTTGCCACCCAACTGCGCACCGCTCGCCTCGCCTACGAGCAGAATCAGCGCAACCTCGACCGAGCGACGCAGTCCAGTCAGTTGGTGGTCAAACAGGCGGAGCTTGACCTTGAGACGGCACAACAGACGCTTGCGGAGCTGAAAGCGCCACCGTCGTCGGTCGTCCTCACTGAAGCGCAGACGGCAGTGCGGCAGGCCGAAGCCAATCTGGCGAGCATCCGCAACAACGCTTCGCAGACGAAGAACGCAGCGAAAGCGAGCCTGGATCAGACCGTGCAGAACCTTCAGACGCTTCAGGCAGATTACGGGCTGAAAGTCAACCTTTTGGCAAAAACGAAGAATGCGACCGAGAAGAAAACGCTCAGTGATGCGATTCTGGGTCTGGAAACGCAGATCCATGCGGCGGAAGCTGCCGTGACCCAGGCGGTCATTACCTACGACACCGCCCGCAACAACGAAGTTGCCGTCGTGAAGGATGCCGAGGCGAAACTCGATTTGGCGAAGGCCAAACTGAACGCCCTGCTCCGTGGCCCCGATCAGTTCCAACTGGCAACCCAGGAGCGGGCGGTGCGTCGGGCTGAACTGGCCCTGACGAAGGCGCGGCTCGACGGTACCGCTGACCCTGCACTAACGAGTGCGATTGAGGCCAGTCGCCTCCAGATCAAAGATCTCGAAGCCGCCATTGCTGCCAAGCAACTTTTCGCCCCGTATGGGGGTGAAGTGGCGACGATTGCCGCTATTGCGGGTTCGCCGATTCAAGGCGGGGTGCCGGTGATCACCCTGGTAGATCGCTCGCGGATCGAGATCGTGGCCGACAGCACCGCTATTGACAGCGCCGGGCGGAAAACACCGCCGGTGCTGACCATCGGCCAAGCGGTTGCCATCACCTTCTCGCGCTACCCCGGCCAAGTCCTGACAGGTACGATCCGGCTCGTCCCCAACACCCAGCAACCGGATGCCACCGATAAGTACTACCACATCAGCTTTGAACCCCAGGGCCTTAACCTCGCCGCCGGTGATCTTGCTGATCTCGAAGTCAGCTTAGGCCGCAAGTACGATGCGCTCTGGCTGCCCCCGGTTGCAGTGAAATTCAACGGCACCCGCGCCTCGGTCAACATCCGCGTTGATGGGAAGAACAAGCAGCTTGAGGTGCTGACCGGCATTGTCAGCGCCGATAAAGTCGAGATCCTCAGCGGCCTCAAGGAGAACGATCTGGTGTTCGGGACGTGACGGCCTGGTTTAACCTGAAAGCTGAACTTTTGGTGTGCCAGCTTGAACCCTTGGACGAACTAGATCCAGTTGCTATAAGAAGCTGTCTGAAAAGGGGCATGCTGCCAGCCGCCGCACCATCAACCGGGTCATCGCAAGATAGATCATCGCCTCGCTGTTGACGGGTGGCACCTCGTATTCCCAAAAACCTACCCCTGAAAGATAGTCCCCAGGGGGTAACGGTCACGCCTGTGCTATAATCGGCCCCCGATGACCGTGCAAGCTCCGTTCTATTTGGCCCTGCCACTGCTGCTCTACCTCCCCGGTTGGGCGCTGCACCGCCGTGTAGGTACCCCCGCCGAACCACTCGTGGCCCATTTTGAGCGCGTGGCGATTAGCGCACTCTGGTGCGGCTGGCTCGCTTTGCTGTTGGCTGAAGTGGGACTGTTCTCGCTTTGGCTGCATGTGCTGATCACCTTTGGGGGCTGCGCCGCCCTCGCCCTGCGTGCCCCGCGTCCCGCGCCAAGTGTGCCAAGTGCCACGCCCCTGTGCGAATGTCTTGCTCACATAATAGTGCTGCTCGTCGCTCTGCTGCTGGTTGCGCGCCCGTTCGAGACGGTGCTTGGCGTGCGCGATGCGGGCGTCTATGCGAATACGGGCTTTGCTATTGCGCGCACGGGCAGCCTTGTGCAGACCGACGCGCTGTTGGCGCAATGGGGCCAAGCGGCACTGAGCGCTGATGCGACGGTGGCGGAACCGGCGAAACAGGCGCTGGCTAATTATACGATTGGGCAGCCCCGCGACCGCTACATCGCTACGCGGCTGCGGGCGGCGGGCTTTTTTGTGTATGAAGGGGAGTTGCCTGCGGGCCGCATTGTGCCCCAAGGCTTGCACTTGCTGCCCGCGTGGATTGCCTTGCTCACGGCGCTGGGCGGGCCGTACTTGGGCCTGTTTGCGCCGGGGTTGCTGAGCGTGCTGAGCGTGTGGAGCGTGGGGATGTTGGGGCGTCGTTTGGCCGGGCCGTGGGTGGGCTTGCTCGCCATGAGTTTCCTGGCGCTCAACGGGACGCAGATCTGGTTTGGGCGCTACTCGACTGCCGAGACCACCGCGCAGTTTCTGATCTTCACGGGGCTGTATTTTTTCGCCCAACAAGCAACCGCCACGAACCCGCGCACCGCGACAGTTGCCGCCGCGCTCAGTGGCCTCGCCATCGGCCAAGTGGCTTTGGCGCGGCTCGACTTCTTTCTCCTGGGGCCAGTGCTGGTGTACTTGCTCTACGTGTGGCTTACGCACCGTTGGGAACGGCGACACACCGCGTTGGCGCTTGGCCTTGGGGCGATGCTGTTGCACGCGGCGCTGCACATCGGCCTGATCGCCCGGGCCTATTTCTTCGACACCGCGCACGACCGCCTGCAAGATTATGCGCTGGTTGCGCTGTGCAGTCTGCCCTTCCTCACGCCTGCCCTGCGGACGGAGTTTTTGAGCGACAGTGCGTTGGCTCGCCCCATGCGCCTCGTCCTCGAAGTGGTCGCCGTCGCCATCGCCAGTGGCGTTGTGGTGGCGTTATGGCGCTGGCCCGCGCCGATTCGTCGGGCGGAAGAGTGGCTCGCCCGCCATAATGGGGCGGTGCTGCGCCTCGTGGCGGGCGGCATGCTGCTGTTGGCGGGGTACGCCTACTTGGTGCGGCCAGAAATCTTCGACGCCGACATGTTTTTCAATACCCGTGGCGGTTGGAACGACCCGCTCACCCGCGACCCCGCGCTGGTCGCGCTTGATGTGCGTGAAGGGCGCATGCAAGTGGACGCGGCGCGCAACGCGGCGGGCGTGGCGCTTGCCCCTGGCCCATTCTGGCGGGCAACCCCCGACCTCGCCGCGACGACCGTGCTGCGCGAACGGCTCCAGGCCGAACGGGGGCCGTGGGCGGGTTCCTTCAGCGCCCAGAGCCTCAACTGGCTGCGGCTCCAAGGCTACGTCGGCGCGCCCATCAGCCTGCCGGTGCGCCTGTGGTACAACGAGTACGCCAGCATGACCTGGCTCCAACAACTGACCGTGAACCCCGCCACGCTCAGTTCGGAGCCAGCGCCGATCAACGACAAATACATGATTCCGCTCGCCAATCTGGTGCGCGTGGGGTGGTATCTCTCGCCGCTTGGCATGCTTTTGGGGCTTGCGGGGTACGCGCTCTGGGTGCGGCGCGGGCTGAACCGGGGCGCGTGGCTCTTCCTCGCCGTGGCCTTCGTCGGCACCTTCTTCTACGTGCGCCAAACGTATGGCACTTCCGATCAGCATTACATTTACATTTTGCGCCGCTTCGTGCCCATCACCTACCCAGCGCTGAGTCTCGGCATAGCCTACGCACTTGTCGCCCTGGCGCAACACGCCAAGCAGCAACGGGTCAAAACGCCCTTGCGCGGGCTGGCGTTGTTGGGCCTCACGGGTGGCTTGGGTCTGCTACAGATCGCCTTTTACCTCTACACCAACATACCGATCATCACCCACACCGAATACGCGGGTGCCATCGCACAACTGACGGCAGCGGCGGCGCAGTTTGTGCCGGGGCGCGACGTCCTCTTAATGCGAGGTGGTGCGCCGATCTACGCCGAGGCGCGTGACATCCCCGATTTGGTCGCGACGCCCTTTCGTTACGCTTTCGGCCTTGACGCCTTTGCCGTGAAAAGCACGCAACCCGGCAAATACGCTGACGCGCTCACACTTGCCGCGCAACAACTACGCGCCCAAGGCCGCGAAGTTTATCTTTTGTTGAGCACATCCGGCGGCGGCTTGGCACTACCGGGGTTCGCCCTGGAACCGGCGGGACACTTCGCCCTGGATATACCGGAATTTGAGCAGCTAACCGACCAGAAACCCCGCAACGTTGCCCGCCTAAGTCTGCCTTTTGCGATCTACAAACTTGTGCCTGCGGCCCCCAACAGCATCGCCACCAACCCACCGCCCCTAAGCCCCGAAGCATTCGCCGCCCAAGTGACCGGCTTCCACCGCCCGGAGACGCGCACCACCGGCGAAAGCTACGCCTGGACGAATGGGGACGCCACCTTGCGTTTGCCCTGGTCTGTTGGGGCGGTTCCATCCACGTTGCGCCTCACCCTGGCAGGCGGTGAGCGCCCGCCGCAACTGGGGCCAGCGCAGGTTTGTGTCAGCGCCCTCCCGGAGACGACGCTCTGGCCCACGACGCCCGGCACCCCTATTGAGCTTGGCTGCCTCACATTAGGCGCGCAGCCTGACACCTACACCCTCAAACTAGATCCCGCCCAACTGCCGCCCGCGCCTAGTGGCACGCTGCTCGTGCGGCTCACCAGTTCCTCGTGGGTACCTGCATCTGAAGACGCCCGCCAGAGTGACCGGCGCTCGGTGGGGGTGCAACTTGGCTTGGTGGCGCTGGAGTAGCGTGCGGATTTTAGGCAATACCGCAGAAGCAACACGGTCACTCTTCGCTTCGCTCAGGGTTATGGCGTACCACGCCCTTGTGACGAAGGTATGAAGGGTTATGCGCTCGCCGCTCGCGGTACGGTGACAAGCACCTCGGTGCCGCTGCCGACTGCCGAGCGTAGTTCCAGTTGCCCACCAAGCTCGGCAGCCCGTTCGCGCATGCTGAAGACGCCGAGGTGCCGCCCGTCGCCTGTCGGGGTTGCGTGCAGGTCAAAGCCTTGGCCGTCGTCAGCCACCCGCACGCTAATTTGGTCGTTGGTGAAGGCGAGCGTGACTTGCACCGTCTGGGCATTGGCGTGCTTGAAGACATTGTTCAACGCCTCCTGCACAATCCGGTAGAGCGCCTGTTCACTGCCATAGGCGAAGCCTTCGTCGCCGACCACGTTCAGGCTAATCGTCAGCCCTTCGCGCCGCGAAAGCAGATTGATGTGCTGTTGAAGCGCGGCGACCAGCCCTTGATCACGCAGGGCGGGCGGGCGCAGTTGGAAGATGAGGGCGCGCATTTCGCCTAACGCGGCGGTGGCGGTCTCTTGGAGTCGTTCAAGCTGGGCGGCAACGCGCTGGGGATTGCGTTCGAGTTGCGTGCGCGCCGCCTGGGCCGTCAGGGTCATGCTGAAGAGTTGCTGCGTGACGCTGTCGTGAAGCTCACGGGCCAGCCGGTTGCGCTCCTCAAGCACCGCCGCCGCCTGCGCCTTGCGGTAGAGCCGCGCATTTTCTAGGGTGCCGGCCAGCACGTCGGCAACGGTGGCGAGCAGATGCTGATCTTCTTGGGTGAAGGCGGCACAGGTTGGCGATTCGATATTGAGCAACCCAAGGAGCCGCCCGCTCGCCATAATTGGCACGACGAGCGCAGCGCGGGTTGCCGCCCGTTCAGCCAGGGTGAAGAAATCGGGGTCGGTGCGAACATCGTCAATGCAGAGGATTTGGCCGGTGCGGGCGGCCCGCCCAAGGAGGCCCATACTGCGGTGCTGCCGAAACTCAGCGGCGACCGGCGGGTAGATGCCGTCGGCTGCCACGAGGAGCAGTTCGTGTGACTCTTCTTCTGCGAGAAACAGATCAACCTGGGGATAGCCAAAGCCCGTGTGGATCTGGCGCGTGACTTGGGGCAGACTGTGGGCTGCGTCGAGGGAGGCGGCGGCACTGCGGGCAATCGTGTTGAGGACGGCGAGTTGATCGGCGCGGCGTTGCACTTGGGCGGCGAGTTGCTGCGCCTGTTCGTACAGCCGCGCCGAGGTGATCGAGCCGCCGATTTGGGCCGCCAAGGCTTCCAACAGATCAATATCCTCGAAGGTGAAAGCGTGCGGTTCCGCCGCCACAACATTGAGCGTGCCAATCACTTGGCCGCCACTCCGCAACGGGACAACAATCCCTGACCGGGCGGCGGGATTGGGCGGCGGACTCTGCGGGCTCGCCGTCATATCATTAGCAAAAAAGGTTTGGTCGTGTTCGGCAACCCAGCCAACCATCCCTTGACCACGGGCAAAATGGACGCCAAGCAGCGCTTCTTCGCCGGGGGCCACGGCGACAATCTCGAAGGTTCCGGTAGGCGTAAGCAGCGCCAGCGAGCCACTCGCAAAAGCGGTCGTAACCCGCTCGATGGTGCGGCTCAAGATAATCTGGAGATCGAGCGTGGCGCTGACATCGCGCCCTAGGGCCGCGAGCAGTTGCTCTTTCGCCAACAGACGAGCGCTGCGTTCGGCGAGGCGCACATTCTCGACCGCCAATGCCGCTTGGCGGGTGATGGCCTCAATGACGCTGAGCGCGGTTGGTTCGATGGGCGGCGCGTCGGGCGGCAAGGCGATATAGACGACGCCAATCAGCCGTTCGCCGCGCCCCCGCAGTGGTACCAGCAACGTGGCGGTGCCGGGTGCCGCCACATCAGCCGGGGCGGGCAACGGCGTGCCGGGCGGCAGCAAGAACGACGCGCCGACGCGATGTTCCGGGCGTAGCAACTGCTGATAGGCACTCGGGCGCACCGGCTCGGCGCGCAGATGCGCCTCAAGAGCGGCGTCAATGCCGGCGAAGGCGGCGGCTTCGAGGTCGTCGGTGTCAATGTTACGCAGGCGCACATAGACTTGCGTACTCGCAACGACGCGGCGCAGCGTTTCGGCAACCTCGTGCAACAGGCTGGCGGGCGTATCGTCGGCCCGCATCTGGCTACCGAGGGCCAAAAGGTCGCCAAGCGGTAGCGCAATAACGCCCGCCGGACGTGCGGGTTGCGGCACCCGCAACTCCTCTTCGCTCATCAGAGTGCGTTCTCCCCGACTTCCACCGTCGCCAAGGCGGTGCTGCCGCGTCCAATACTAATCGTGCCAAACAGCGCGGTCTGTTCAACCACAATCGCTTGGCGCTTGAGCAATTCGAGGATGGCCCAGAACGTGACCAACACATCCTCGTGGGTTACGGTGAGGCCAAGGAGATCTTCAAAGCTGAGCCAGGCTTGGTGGGCGAGCCGTTCGCGTAAGCGCGTGACCACTTGGGTGACGGTCAGGCGCGGGCGCAAGGTGATTGGCGCGCTGGGTTCCAACGGCAGGGCCATCTGGAGCCGCCGTTGGAACGCGGCGAGCAACTCGTCAACTGTATGCGTAACCGGAGGCAGCGGGAGGTCGAGTTCAATTGGCGTGAGGGCAAGACGCAAGAACGTGCGGCGCTCTTCGTCCTGCCACGTCTTAAACAGTGCCGCCACCGCCTTATAGCGGCGGTACTCGCGCAACTGGTGGGCCAGCGCCTCCGCATCAGGGTCGGGCGCGACAACGGGTTGCCCGTCGCTGGTGGCACGGGGCAAGAGCGCCCGCGACTTAATCAGGAGCAAGCGGGCCGCTAAGCTCACAAACTCAGCCAAGGCTTGCGGCTCGGGCGCAGCAAGGGAGCGCACATAGACGAGGTACTGGTCGGCCACTTGGGCCAACGCAATCTGGGTAATATCCAGTTCCTCACGCTCAA
>CAIRDL010000378.1 GCA_903877345.1 uncultured Oscillochloris sp.
AGGTTCACAACCGCCAAACGCTTCGCAGTCATACGTGAAGCTCGTGGTGTCCATGAAGGCCAATCCGTCGAGTGTCGGGCCGGTCGTCACCGGGAAGCGGTTGGCGATGCGTGACGGTACGGCAGCCAAGGGGTAGATCAGCGTCAGACTCGCCAGCAACGCCAGGACTACGAGGCCCGTCCCTTGTACGATTGGCCCGCCCAAGCGCCGTAACCCCTGCAACAGCGTCGGTAAACTCGCTGCAGCAGCCAGCGCCAGCAACACCCAGGCTTGCAAGCCAAACTTAAAGACGGTGTTCATGCGGTACCAATCGCCACCGTCGAGATGGTCGCGGATGTAGACCAGTTCGCAACCCAGCGTGACAGCCCACGCAACCCACGCCATCAGGAGGGCGTACCAAACGCTCGTCCCGACTCGCCGTTGGGGCAGCAAAAGTAGCCCCATTAGCAGCAAGGCGGCGAGGACGAGCCGCAAGCCCAACATCGGCACAAAGCCTGCCGCGATGAGTACCGCGATGAGTCCAACCAAGGCGAAGCGTGCGCCATGCCCCAAGAAGAAGCGGCGACCTACACCTTCCACGGGAGGCTGCTCTTCCGCCACGTCGCGCTGCTTCGTCACCTGCCAGACGCTCCCGACGAGGACGGGCAGCACCATGGCGAGGAACAGCCCGTAGATCAGCAAGTGGTCGCTCAATGTGGTGCCGTTAGCCCAACGCACGAGGCCAATGCCGCCCACAGGTGCCCAGTAGCGGTCGAAGAAGGGCGTGTAGAACACCAGACCGCCAAGGTTTACGCCGATAGCGACCAACCCCGCCCGGAGCAAAGCCGCCCACGGTACACCACGCGCTTGTGCGCCGCCTGCGCGCCACGCCGTACCGAGCAGCACCAGCCCCGTCAGCAGCCCGTAGGTTGGGAAATCCCACGAGTTTGTCACCGCCAGGGTGCCTAAGGCTAGTGCGAGCAGCAACAGGGTCGCCCGGCGTGTTTGCTTGGACGCAGTGAGCAGCCCGTAGCCCATTGCCAGCACTAGCAGAGTGATGGGGAGCGCTATCAGATGCGGGTGCAAGTCAGCAAAGAGGAAGCTGAAGGCCGGAAACTCGTTGATGGTGTTGGGAATGACCCGACTGGGGCCGAGGTACCAGTCGCCCAGGCGTGAACCAATGTCCGTCAGCCCACCGTCACGTAGCGCGGTTACAACGCGATTAAAGCCTTGCGACCACCCGGCGGCGAAGTAGCCTGTTAAGTTGCCCAACACGCCCACGCAGAGCGCCGCCAACAGTCCGTAGCGTAGGCGTCCGGTCATTGCCCGCACGAGGGCCACCGCCCCCGCCAGCGTCAGCCCAAAAATGGTCGCCACACCCAAGTTGAAACCCACCGCTGGTGCGATCCCCGTCGCTTTTAGCGGCAGCGAGATGAGATAAAGCCCGTAGTAGTAGTAGTTGATGTAGCCGCCGCTAAAGAAGGGGTCATACGGCGGCATCACCGGGCTTCGCAAGATGGCATTGAGGAAGCCAAACTCCATCGGCTTTTCGCCACCCCAAGCGAAATGCCACAAGTCGGGGTTCAACGCCCGAATGTAAGCCAGGGCCACAAAGGCAATCAGGAAGACGCCCTCCGTCCAGAGCACCGCCCATCGCCGTTCGCGCAGATTTGCCCACACACTTCGCAGTCCGGCACCAATGGTAGGCCACAGGGCGGCGTCCACAGCCGACGTGTCCTCGTCGTCGGAGACCAACGCAGGTGCGTTACTCGCTAAAGGAGCGTCGTTACTCGCTAAAGGAGCGTCGTTACTCGCTAAAGGAGCGTCGTTACTCG
>CAIRDL010000379.1 GCA_903877345.1 uncultured Oscillochloris sp.
CATTGGGCAGCGTAACGACCTGCACGCGGGTCTGCGCCGTTGGGTCATTGAGGCCCGCAACAATCTCAGGCCAACTCAGGTCAAGCACCAACCCAGCACTAATCGCGGCCAAAGCTGTATAGACGCTGTGCCGCCCAACCAAGGGCAGGCGCACCGAGTCCACCTCATCGGCGTGGTGAACCGCAAAGGCGATGCCATCAAGCCCAAAACTCGTGATGGCATCAGCCCACACATCGGCCTCCGGTTTCAGCCCGTAGGTGAAGACACGGGCGCGGGTGCGCGCTGCCAACGCCGCCACCCGTGGGTCATCCGCGTTCAGAAGGCACCAACCGTTGGCGGGTAACGACTCGACCAGTTCGGCTTTGGCGTTGGTGATCGCCGTGAAACTGCCCAACCGCTCCATATGCGAAGGGCCAATATTGGTGACGATCCCGATCTGCGGACGAGCGATCCCCGCCAGAAAGCGGATCTCGCCCGGTGCCCACATGCCCAACTCCAACACCGCCACCTGATGCTCAGGCGTCAGCCGGAGCAACGTGGTCGGGAGCGTCGCCTCACTGTTAAAGCTGCGTTTGCTTTTTAACGTGCGGTAACGGCGGGCCAAAACTGCCGCCGTAAGCTCCTTCGTCGAAGTCTTGCCTACACTGCCCGTAATCCCGATCATCGTCGGCGCAAGTTGGCTGCGATGGTAGAAAGCGAGCCGTTGCACCGCCATGAGCGGGTCGTCCACCGTGATGAACAGACAAGCGTCGGGCGGAGCTTCGGCCAACCCCGCACCCGAGGCGGGATCAACCAAGACCCACGGGCGGGCGGTCGCACTCAGCGCCTCACGCCGCGCTTCCACGGCAGCCCGGGTGACTAACGCCCCCCGCGCACCACGGGTGCTCACCTCAGCCAGGAAATCATGTCCATCGGCGCGCTCGCCCGTCAAGGCCACGAACAGCCCGTCAGGTTCAACTTCCCGCGAGTCAGTCACCGTTTCGTTAAGCCGTACCCCCTGCCAGTGTGGCGGAAGATGCGGTAACTGTCGGGACGACCGGGGTTGCACGCCATACAGCACTTCGCTCAAACGAAGCACATTGCCCTCCACAAATCCCGCGCTCTAGGCGGATAACCGGGGGCAATTATAGCACCTCTGCTTTTCTTAGGCACTACGCCCTTGCCGCGCCGGGTGAGAACTGGGTGATGACGGGGGATGGGGGATGGTAGGGAAGATACGCCCTTCTCAGGGCTGTCCAGGGCTGAAGAGGCTGGGGTCGGGGGGAATCCGTTCGTAGCGCAACAGTTCGTCCATCACCGCATAAAAGACCGGAATGGCCGTGCTGACGCCCCAAATATCATCCTTGGGGCGGTCAATCTTGACCAGCACGACATAGTGGGCACCGTCGGCAGGGGCAAAACCCAACACCGAGCCGATGGTGTAACTCGGGTCATAGCCGCCGCCCGCAACCGGGATGCTCGAAGTCCCAGTCTTCGCGCACACCTGATAGCCAGGGAGCAGCCACTGGTCGCTGTAATCGCCGGTACGCGGCCCCCACACCACGGGCGCGTAGTGGTTCGCCGAATGCACCAGCATCCGCCTGACCGTCCACGCGACCGCCGGTTCGATGGGATGCCCCGTCACGACGGGCTGCGTGTCGGTGCAACGTTCGCCCTCACAGCGCCGTTCCACGATGTAGGGCTGCATTTTCACGCCATCATTGGCGATAGCCGCCGCCGCCGTAACCATCTGAAGCGGCGTGACCGAGATGCCTTGGCCGTAGGCGTTGGTCAGAAAGTTCAGGTCGTTGAAGGTCGGGCTGCCCCAGCTATTCACGATGCCGAACTCTTCCCCACCCAGTTCAACCCCCGTGGGCTGCCCAAAGCCGAAGGCAGCGACGGCACGATAAAACTTCTCGGGGCCGGTCAGTTCGTTGAACTGGAGCGCCCCAACGTTGCTGGAGAAGTAAATCACGCCGCCCGGATCAAGCATGCCGTTGCCGCCGCCATTCCAATTTGAAAGTGACTGGCCGTAGCGAAGAATGCTGCCTCCGTCATTAACTTTCGTATCAGCCGTAAACGCACGGGCTTGGAGCCCCGCCGCGATCGTGATCATCTTAAAGGTGCTGCCCGGTTCGTACAGATTGCTCACCGCCGGATTACGCCCAAAAATCTCGGCGGGGTAATCATCATAATTATTCGGATCGAAAGGCGGCCACGAAGCCATCCCCCGAATCGCCCCCGTGCGCGGATCCATCACAATAATGGAGCCACCGTCGGCGTGGTGTTTCTCCACCGACGCCTTCAGTTCCCGCTCAATCACATACTGCACCAAGGGATCAAGCGTGGTCTGGATGTTGATCCCGTTGCGCGGCGGCACCGTATGTGAAGGGGCAATCGCAATGGGATTGCGGGCACCATCAAATTCAGCTTGCAACGTCCCCGTAATACCCTTGAGTTCACTGTCAAAAAATAACTCAATCCCACTGATGCCGCCGTCAGCATTCACCGCCCCAATCACATGGGCCGCAAAGGCACCCTGCGGATAGACCCGCCGTGGCTCGTAGACGAGGCGCAGCCCCGGCTCATCAAGCGCCTCCACCTGCTCGGCAACCTTGGGTTCAAGCCAACGGGCGATAGGCAGCCAGTAGTGGTCTTTATCGGTCAGCGCCGTCAGAATATCCTCGAATTTTTTGCCCAACAGCGCCGAAAGCGTGAGCGCAACGCGGGGTGCCCGTTCCTGATTCACCTGACCGGGGATCACCCAGAGGCTCTCGCGATCCACGTCCATCGCAAGCACATTGCCGAGGCGGTCGGTGATCTGCCCACGCGTCGGCTGAAGCGTAATCTGCTGATCTATTTCGGCAAAGGCTTTGGCCCGCAGTTCCTCGTGGCGCACCACTTGGAGTTCGCCGAGGCGCAGGACGACCCGCGCAATGAGCAGCAGACAGAGGAGCAGGACGATATTGATCCGCCAACGGGCAAGCCGCACGCGCACCAAGGTGGCGGGTGGCGGGGGTGTCTCAAGGCGGGTTGTGCTGCGGGGAGCCATTGGGGATTTCAGGGTTCAG
>CAIRDL010000380.1 GCA_903877345.1 uncultured Oscillochloris sp.
AGCCAACGGACGCTGGCTTCGACAAGCCTAGCCAACGGACGCTGGCTTCGACAAGCCTAGCCAACGGACGCTGGCTGAGCTTGTCGAAGCCAGCATGGATACCTGAAGACTTCGTTGCCAGACGACTAAAGTTGAAACTTACAATCCCATGCTCTTTGCGGCTTTGCGGCTTTGCGTCAGATCGCTGAACGGTAAAACTGAGTTGAACCTTGCCTAAGGCAAATTTCGTGGGTACCACAATGACAAGCCAAAAGCTAAACCCGGTTGGTTCGATCCTACAGGGCGGTACGATGACCTTCCCATCTACATACAATCCCGAAATTGAGGCCGAAATGGCCCGCCTACGCAGCCGCAATGCCGAGCTTGAGGCCGCGCAACAGGATGCGGCCACGAGGCAACCGGCGAACGAAGCGTTCGTTACCTGGGCGCTGAGCGAGTCGCAGCACAACCTGCTGGTCGCGGTTGATGCTGATTGGCACATCACCTTCGCCAATATGGCCTATGGCGCGCTCCTCGGCCAGCCACCCGCGACGCTGCTCGGCCAAATCTTTCTGCCGCTGATCCACCCTGACGATCAGGAGCGAACCAAGGCCGCACGCCGCGCTTTGGCGACTCCGCCGTACCACCTCACCCTTGAGTACCGCGTCCTGACCCATGAGGGCTGGCGCTGGCTCCACTGGGAAGAGCATGCCCTTAGGGATGCCGAGGGCCATACGCTTGCGGTGCGGATCATCGGGCGCGACATCACCGAGCAGAAGCAGACCGAGTACCTGATGCTCGCGCAGCGCGACCTCGCCCAGGATCTCGCCCGCGCCGTGTCGCTTGAGGTCGTGCTGCCCATCTGCCTCGACAGCGCCCTGCGGATAACGGCCATGGACTGCGGCGGCATCTATCTGTTCGACCCCAACTCTGGTGATCTCGATCTTGCCTACGCCCGGGGGCTCTCGGTCGCCTTCATTGAGGCGACCCGCCACTGGCCGGCCAACTCTGACCGGGCGCAGCTCATACGGACGGGGCAAGCCCACTACATCCAGTATGACAGCAACAGCATGCCGGTTCGCCAGCTTGCAACCGAAACCCGGGAGGAGCTCCGCTCGGTTGCCGTGCTGCCCCTCATCCACCAGGGCCAAGTCATCGGCTGCTTCAATCTCGGCTCGCATACCGTCACCGAGGTGCCAACCGCGACCCGCGAGCTGATGCAGGTGATTGGCACCCAGGTGGGCCACGCCATCGTACGCCTCCAGGCCGAAGCGGCGCTCCGGGATGCCCAACAGGAATGGCAGATGCTCTTCGATGCGCTCCTGGATTTCCTCTTTGTGCTGGATCTCGACGGGCGCATCGTACAAGTCAACCAAGTGGTCATCCAACGCCTGGGCTATCAGCGGGAGGAGTTGCTTGGCCAGAGCGTGCTGCTGGTGCATCTCCCCGACCTCCATGCGGCGGCGCTCCAGGTCATCAACGAGATGCTGACCGGGCAGCGTGAGGTCTGTTTGCTCGACCTTATCACCAAAAACGGCGACCGCATCCCCGTGGAGACCCGCGTCACCCTTGGGCATATGGGCAAGCGCCCAGCATTGTTCGGGGTGAGCCGTGATGTCAGTGCGCGCCACCAAGCCGCCGCCGTGCTCCAGGCAAAACATGACGAACTGAAGCAACGGAACGAAGAGATCAGTCTGCTCAGCGAGATGAGTGCGCTGTTGCACAGTTGTGCCAATGTCGCAGAAGCCTACCAGATCATCGCCTACCATCTTGGGCAACTCTTCCCCAACGCGTCGGGTGCCCTCTTTGAGGATCTTCAAGCCCAACAACTGTTCGAGGCCGTGTTGACCTGGGGCGATGGGATGTTGGCCGAGCGCGCCTTTCTCGTTGAGCAGTGTTGGGCGCTGCGGCGCGGGCGGCCCTATACGTTCGATGGCACGGGTGTGAACCTACGGTGTCGCCACCTCGCCGATCAGGTCATCAGCGGGTTACACTGTATCCCGATGGTGGCCCACAACGAATTGATCGGCATCCTGCACTTCTGCAAGGCGAACGGCACCTTCACGCCAGAGCAGCAGCGTCTCGCACAGATGGTGGCCGATACGGTGGTGCTGGC
>CAIRDL010000381.1 GCA_903877345.1 uncultured Oscillochloris sp.
CCAGTCCCGGTGCGCGTGAACAGGCGCTCATCGCTGGGTGTGCGGGCACCATTGCTCTGCCGCTTGACGACAAACAGTTGCCCCAACTCGTGGCTGCCTACCTCGACGGGCAGCGCGAACAGGTGGCGAATCCCACCGTCGCGGCAGAGCAACTCCGCGCTTATGCCCAACGTTTGGTGGCGCAACTCGAACACCAAGCCCGCGAACTGAACGACACCTATGTGGAACGCCAAGACCTCGACCGGCTCAAAGGCCAGTTCCTCTCCACCCTTTCGCATGAACTCCGCACGCCGTTGACCGTCATGATGGGCTATCTTGAGCTTTTTGAGCGGGGCATTCTCGGCAGTTTGAGCGACACGCAGCGCGAGGTGGTGACGGTGATGCGGCACAGTGGCACCACATTGGCGCACCAACTCAACAATCTGCTCAATTTCCAAGAGTTGCGCGGGCGAGCGATGAAGTTCCAGGCCGTCCATCCTAGTGAAGCGCTGCAGCCCGTGGTGGCCTTGATGCAGGCACGCGCCAGTGCCGAAGGGCTGAACCTTGAAGTAGAGGCTGGTGGCGAAACGGCGATTCTGGCTGACGCCGAGGCGTTTGGTCAGTTGATTCGGGAACTGCTCGACAACGCGCTGAAGTTCACGGAGGCGGGCGGGCAGGTGCGCCTGAGCCTTCAGGATGAACCGTCGCGCCTGATTCTGCGCGTTGCGGATACGGGCCAGGGCATCGCGCAGGAACATTTGCAGAAGATTTTCCTGCCGTTTTACCGGGTCGAAACACCCCACGTCTTCGTCCAACCGGGCGCGGGGCTGGGCCTTGCGATTGCCCACCACATCGTCGAAGCGCACGGCGGTCAGCTCACCGTGCGTAGTCAGCCCGGCCAAGGGAGCATCTTCACCGTAGTGTTGCCGCGCAGCTCAGCGGCCCTGTAGATCGGGCGCGTACAACCCCTGGTACACGCCCCAAAACCCGTAGACGGCGCGCACGTAGCCACGGGTTTCGGCATAGTCAATGCCCTCGGTGAACCAGTCGGCGTCGGTGATGGTCTCGCCGCCCGCCCAACGCTGGACATTGCCCAGCCCTCCATTGTACGCCGCCAGCGCCCCGTGAACACTGCCAGCCACGTCTTTCAGCCGTCGCCCCAAATAAAAAGCCCCAAAGCGCACACTCACCGCCGGACGGTAAAGATCGTCGGGGCTAAAGTCAGCGACCTCTAGGTCTTGGGCGATACCGGCGGCAGTCGCGGGCATCACTTGGGCCAGTCCCCGCGCCCCCACCCACGAGGTCGCCCTAGGGTTGAAGAGGCTTTCTTGCCGCAAAAGAGCGTAGAGCAGGCGCGGATCAAAGCCCCGTGCAGCGGCCTCCCGCCGCACCAGTTCGGGGTAGGGCGTGGGGAAGCGCAGCTGCCGCAGGGCCGTGGGCGGCGCATCCGCTGTGGGTGGCGCGGCGACGGTGAGATCCGAGGCGGCTAAGAGGGCGGTGTACGGCACTTCGGCTTCGTAGGCGGCGCGGGCGACCGCCAACATTGCCCACGGCTGCCCCTCCGCCTGACTCAAGCTCGCAATCCAGGCGGCGTGCGCCTCATTCTGAAGGCCAATTTCGGCAAGGAGGCGTGCCCGTTCGCTACCTTCTGTGACCGTCAGCACCGCTGTGGGAGCTGGCCCCGCCCACGACGTAACCCAAGTGGTAAGCTCGGCCCACAGTGGTTCGCCGATGCTGGCCCCGATGGGCATGTTGCCCTGCGGCAACTCGCCAAGCTGCTCGGCGGCGCGAACGCCCTCATAGCTGTCGGGGGCGGCGGCGCGGGCGGCGGCGAAGAGCGCACGGGCGGCGGTCGTGTCACCCAATGCTTGGGCGGCGCGTCCGGCCCAGTAAGCGCCCCGGGCACGCGGCGCACCAAGATTACCTTCGGCAAGCGTCTGCCACGTCTGGCGCGCTTCACCATACTGCCCAGCGGCAAAGTGCGCCAAGCCCACCTGATGCAGCGCCACGCGCCCCTCGTCGCTGGTCGGATAACGCTGGCCCAAGGCGAGACGCGCTTGGAGCGCACCCGCAGCATCACCAAGCCGTTCGCGCAATTGGCTCACGCGGTCGAGGGCCACCGGAGCGCGAGGGTCGTCTGGGTAGGCGGCGGCATACTCGCTATAACCCTGGAGCGCCTGTTCGGTCGCGCCACTTTGCCCAAGAGTCTGCACCCAATCAAGTTGCGCTTGGCGTCCCGTCGTGCTGTCGGGGTTGACGGCGGCGGCTTCGGCAAGCGCGACAAGGGCGGCGGGAAAATCACCCTGAGCGCGGAGCGCCAGCCCCTGTAGATGCTTCAGCGGCGCCCGTTCCGCCGGGTCGCTGACGGTCGCAAGGGCGGCGTCAAACTGCACCACCGCATCGGCCCAACGCTCGGCGGCACTGTAGATGCGCCCAGCAGCAGCAGGCGTGAGCGCACTGTCGCCTGCCGCAAGCATCTGATCGGCGGCGGCGGCAGCCTCCGGGGTGGTTGGCAATTCCGTCACCAACGTCACGCGCCACCTGCGGGCTTGCTCTGGCTGTGCCAAACGTTCCGCCAACGCTGCCGCCTCGCTCAGCAACTGTGCCCG
>CAIRDL010000382.1 GCA_903877345.1 uncultured Oscillochloris sp.
CGGCCTTCGGACAACCCATCAGAATTACTCGGACGGTGTACTAGTCTGGAAACGAAGTCTTCGGGTATCTGGCTTCGACAAGCTCAGCCAACGAACGCTGGCTGAGCTTGTCGAAGCCAACGCTTTTACAAGAAAACTTCGTTGACGGACTACTAACGCACGTCCTCCAGTTGCGCTCGACCTAGCCCCTGACCCCTGACCCCTGGCACCTTGTCTAACATCTAACCCCCTTGGCACAAACGCACATAGCTGTCGTAACGCTCGGCGGCAATTGCGCCCCGGGCTACGGCGGCCCGCACGACGCAGTCAGGTTCGTGGACGTGAGTGCAACCAGCGAAATAACAGGCGTCAAGCCAAGGCCGAAACTCGCGGTAGCACCAAGCAAGTTCGCTGGTGGGCACTTGCCACAGGCCAAGTTCGCGGATGCCGGGGGTGTCAGCGACGTAGCCGCCGCCCGCGAAGGGAATGAGCGCGGCGACCGTCGTTGCGTGGCGGCCTTTGTTGAGGTTGGCACTGATGCTGCGGGTGACGAGGTTCAGGGCTGGATCGAGGGCGTTGAGCAGGCTCGATTTCCCCACACCTGACTTGCCGGTGACGACGCTGATCCGCCCGGTTAGGCGTTCGCGCACCGCCTCAAGGCCAAAACCCGTCTGATTCGAGACATAGAGCACCGGGTAGCCAATGCGCTCGTAGGGGGCAAAGAGCGCCTGAGACTCTTCTGCGCTGACGAGATCAACCTTGGTGGCGATGATCACGGCTTCGAGTTCACTATGTTCACAGATCACTAGGTAGCGGTCGAGCATGCGCGGACTCATGTCGGGTTGGGCACACGCAAAAGTGAGCAGCACCTGGTCAACGTTGGCGACCAGCACGTCCTCTTTATAGGCCCCACGGCTCCCGGCGGCACGACGGGCCAGCTTCGAGCGTCGTGGCAGCACCGCCTCGACGGCACCTTCGCCAAGGGCCACAACGGTGATGGCGACCTCGTCGCCAATCACGGCGATGTCAGTGGCGAGGCGCTCACGCTTGAGCTTGCCCCGCAGCTTGCATCGCACGAGGCCCGTGGCCGTCTGCACCCAAAAGAAGCCGCTCTGCGCTCGTAGCACGGTGCCGGTACTCTGATGCGGGTAGGTCAAGGGTGTCGCGGATTCGTCCATAGTGTCATTCTAACAAAATCCCAGTTTGTCGTTCGCTTAAATTTCGCCAGCTTACGCCTTTGTCGGCGCTGCACACAGGGTGTTGCCGCTGGCACCACTGTATTGGGATGTTCACCCCAACGGTACCACAAAAGCCGCTTTTGTTCGCAGCTAGTTTGGACGAAGGGATTGGCGTACGGCTCTGGTATAATGCGGCTTCGCATGAAGCCGCCACCAACATTCTACCGGGTCACTGGCTGGCTCCTCTTGGCTGTGGCGATCATGCTGGGGGCGCTGTGGCAACTGGACGCCCGCAGGCAACAGGTGATTGAGGTGGGGACGGCGTTTGACGAGGGCTTCGTCGCGGGTTTCTACGGGCGCGAACAGAGCACCGACGGTCGCGCCATCACCTTCCGCTGGTCTCAGGCTGAGGCCGCGTTGCGCCCGAGGGCTACCCCGACACCCACAGCTCTCGACCTGCGCATGTTGGCCCCGCTAACGAGCAATGGCTCCCCCGCGACCCTGAGCTTGCAGTTCGGCGAGCGGGCTGTCGGCAGCTTCTCCCTTGCCCCCACCTTCCGCGTCTACCGGGTGCTGCTCCCGGAGCAACCCGGCGCGGCGACGGTGGCACTGCACGCAACGCCATTGCACCTCCCTGGCGACCCGCGTGACCTCGGGTTGGTGCTTGACTACGCGGTGGTGCGTACACTCGGTAAGGCTGGGGCGATGGCGCTGGCCGGGGAGTTTTTCGCCTTCCCTTGCTTGCCCATCGGCCTGGTGCTCGTAGCAACCGCCGTGGCGCTGGCGGGCGCACGCTGGCCCGCACCGGGCGCGGCAGCACTGACAGCCCTCGGGTTGCTCGTCCTCTTGGGTGGGCAACTCCCTACGGCCCGGTTGGCCCTGGCGTGGTCGTTGAGTGTCGGGGCTGGTGCGGTCGCCGCAGCGCTGGGCCTCGTGCGGCTGACGCAGTGGGTGCCGCAGCTACGCCTCGACAGCGACCGTCGGGCGGTCGCTTGGCTCTGCGCGGCGTGGCTCGTGGCCTTTGCGGTCGGGTTTGCGCCGTGGGTTGCCAGCGATGGCACGGGCTACTACGCCTACACGCATTCGCTCGCCTTTGATCATGACCTTGCTTTTGCTAATGAATATCGTGAGATGCCTTTTCCTCATGTGCCACGTCAGCTTGAAGTCGCTGCAACGGGCTACACCTTCAACCCTTTTTCAATTGGCCCGGGCCTCCTTTGGTTGCCCGGTTTCGCCCTCGCTGATCTTTTCGTGCGCTATGGGCCTGGCGGCTATTGGCCCGCCGATGGCTACTCGCTGCCCTATGTGGCGCTGACCATGCTAACCACGGCCCTCGCGGGGCTTGTGCTGCTGCTGCTGCTCCAGCGCATTTGTCGGCGCGTCGTTAGTCCGCCGTTGGCGACCCTCGCGAGTTTGGCGGTCTTTTTTGGGGCGAATCCGTGTTACTACGCCTTGCGCGAGGGCAGTTTCGCCCACGGGCTGTCGGGTATGGCGGCGGCCTGCTTTGTCTTGGCTTGGCTGCGTTTGGAGGAGCGGCCCGCCCCGCAGCGCTGGGCCGTGCTCGGCGCAACCGGTGGTTTGACAGTGCTGCTCTATTGGACGAGTATCCTCACACTCTTGCCCGCCGGTCTGAGCTTCGTCAAACAGTTCGCCCAGGCGCTACGGGCAAAGGCGGGCGGGCGTTGGCCGCAGCTACGGGCGCTGGCGCTCGGTGTGGGGCTGGCGCTCCTGTGCGGCCTAGCGCTGGTGGCACCGCAACTCAGCGCTTGGCAGATCATTTTTGGCACACCGCTGACCGTGCCGCAAGGTACCGGCTACATCACGCCGGGAATGCCAGTGGTTGGCCCCTTCTTTTTTGCGCCCCTTCACGGGATGCTGCTGTGGACGCCGGCCTACTTTGTGGGGCTGTTGGGTCTGGCGTTGGTGGTAGCGCGCTGGCCCTGGCGCGGCCTCGCCCTTAGCCTGGGTTTTGCCGCGTACCTGCTCTACAACATGATGATTTCAGATTGGCACAGCAGCGGTGCCTTTGGGCTGCGGCGCTTGACCGTGCTTACGCCGTGGTTCGCCCTTGGGTTGGCGCTTGGCTTTGCAGCGCTGCGGCGACTGCATTGGAGTTTGCCAGTGGCACTGACCGCCCTGATGGCGACTTGGACAACGCTGCTCAGTTGGCGCTACGATCTCTACCTGATCACCCGTGACGTGGGTGGTCTGCGTGATCTGCCCCTTGAGGCGTTTCTGTTGGGGCGTGAGGCACTACCTTTGACTCAGGCAGGGACGTGGGCCGCGAGTGGCTTTTTCGCCAACAGCGCGAGCCTGCTCGCCAATGGCGCACCGTGGCCCGCCACCATCACGCTGATGCTGCTCGTGGCCGGGCTTGCAGTGGCAGGCGTCGCAGGCGCACTCTGGGTAAGCTGGGGGCACACGAGCCTGCCGCCCGCCTCTCAACCGACGGTGAACGCATGAACCAAGCTGTTTCGCTCGTCTGCACGGTGCGTGACGAGGCGGCCAACATTGAGGCGCTGCTCGCCTCGATGCTGGCCCAGACGCGCTTGCCCGACGAGATTGTGGTGAACGACTGTTTGAGCCGTGATGCGACGCCGGCGCTGGTGCGAGCTTACGCCGCCCGCGAGCCTCGGATCAGGCTGGTGACAGGTGGCCACAACATCGCCTCGGGGCGTAACAACGCGGTACAAGCGGCGCACGGCCCGCTCATCGCCTGCACCGACGCTGGACTCACCCTTGACCCTGGCTGGCTGGCGGCGCTGGTTGCGCCGCTTGAAGCGGGCAGCGCCGATCTGGTGGGCGGCTTCTTTCAGCCTGCGCCGCAAAACCTGTTTGAATTGACCCTGGGGGCGGTGAACTATCGCGATCTGGCAGAAATTGAGCCGACCAGCTTCATGCCGTTCGGCAATGCGATGGCCTTTCGCAAAGAACTGTGGGCGCAGGTGGGCGGTTTCCCCACATGGCTGAGCCACTGCGAGGATCTGGTTTTTGACCAAGAGGCTGAGCGGCAAGGCTTTCGGCGGGTTTTCGCCCCAGAGGCCGTGGTGAACTTCCGCCCCCGTAGCTCGTTGCGGGCCTTTGCCCGCCAATATTACCTCTACGCACGGGGCGACGGGATGGCGGGGCTGTGGGCGCAACGTCACGCGGCCCGCTATGTGGCCTACGTGGGCGGCGCGGCGTTGGTGGCGGGGGCGGTGCGCTGGCCGTGGCTGCGGCTGCCGGTGGCGATGGTTTTCGCGGTGGGAGCGGCGGGCTACACCAAGGGGCCGTACCGCCGTCTGTGGCAGCGCCTGCGAGGGCAACCGCTTGGCGCACGGGCGCACGCGCTGGCTTTGGTGCCGCTGATTCGCCTCGTTGGCGACGTGGCAAAAATGGTCGGCTACCCGGTAGGGCGGTGGCAACGGCGGGGGAAATTCGCCGCTGGTGCCAGCGCCTGAGTGGGCGGGTACTGACCTGGCTTTATGCCGGTGGTTGCTCCAGATTCGCCAACGCCTCAGCGGGGGTTTGGGTTCGCACAACAGCAGCCCCGCGCTCACGCTGCTCCCGGTCGAGCGACACCAAGATACAGTTATGCTGGCGGGCAACCGCGACGTAAACCGCATCTGCGCCACGTAGGGTGCGGTCAGCGGCGATCTCCAATGCTACCCCAGCCAAGGCTGAATCAAGGGGTATGATCTGAACATTGGTGAGCGTACTGATCGCCTCGGCAGTCAATCGGGCGCGCAACGGATCACGGTACACTCGACTGAGGGCAGCAGCAACCTCCGGTAGAAGCAAGGTAGGGACAATGATCGGGATGCTGGCGGTGTAGAGATGTGCGATGAGCGCGTGGCAGACGGCATGATCCGGGTCAAGTGGTGTAGCATCACGCACAAAGATGCTGGCGTCAAGCGTGTACATCGTCTACCTTCTGTACGCCGCGCAGCGCTTCGTCGCGCTCGCGTCGGTCGGCTTCCAACTGTTCGCCTGCTGTGGGTGAAACGGGGCCTAGCGTAGCAAAGTGGGCACGAAGCGTTGCCAAGCGCTGCCACGGAGTCGCAGTATCGGACTCCGTGGCATACGCTGGCTCGGCGGGCGTGACGAGTTCTTGGACAAGCCGGGTAATCAGCGCGGCGCGATCTTGGGGCGAGAGCCGCCGGGCCAAGGCAAGGGTTTGGTCAAGGGTAGGGACAGTAGTGCTCATTAGTCGAAACTCCTTCATACC
>CAIRDL010000383.1 GCA_903877345.1 uncultured Oscillochloris sp.
CGCCTGACGCAGAGCAGCGGCGGCAGCCCCGGCGGTGGCGAAACGGGCAGCAGGGTTGGGCGCGACCATCCGCCGCACTACGCGGTCAATGGGGGCAAGGTTTGGGTCGCGGCTGGCGAGGCTGGGCAGTTCAGTGCCAGGGGCCGGGGGGACTTCGCCCGACAGCATGTGGAAAACAACCGCCCCGAGACTGTACACATCAAGGGCGGCCCCGGCCTCACCTTTGGTCAGGCGCTGCTCGGGGGCCGAATAGGGCGTGAGGTAGTCGGCCTCGTCAATGCTGCTCAGGTCGGGCGTGTCGGGGCCAGCGGCGAGGCTGAGGTTCGCGAGATAGGCGAGACCTTCGGCGGCCACGAGAATATTGGCGGGCTGGACATCGCGGTGGAAGACCTGTTGGCCGTGGAGGTAATCGAGGGCGGCGGCGATCTGGGAAATGACGCGGGCGGCTTGGAGCGCGGGAAGGGTGCCTTCGACGAGGAGGGCGCTGAGCGGGCGCGCATCAAGTTGGGGGGTGACGAGGTAGTCGCCGTACTTTTCATCGTGGCCGGCGTCAATCACGGGCACAAGGTTCGGGTGACTGAGATGAGCGGCGAGGCGGGCGGCCAACTGGAAGCGGCTGGCGGAGATCCAGTCGTGGCGGCGCAGGAGGTGAATCTGGACGGGGCGGTCGAGGGTGAGATGGCTGGCGCGATAAACCGTCGCGAGCTCCTCCTGGCTTAGGCGCTCGTGCAACTTATAGTTGCGCAGCTCGACCGTGCCTTCGCTGGCGCGCTGCTCAGTGGGTGCCGGAGCCGGTGATGTGCTCATAGCATGTGCATGCGTGGGGGATAAACCTCGTTGCGGGGCGGTATCCCGCCGGGAAAGTATACCACGCGGTCACATGGCACGGTGCCAATGGGGGTGTGGCGTACCTTTTTGCGCCGTGGCGCGCCTCCTTTTCACAACCTGCACAGCCACAACCTTGGCGCATTGCGGTTTCTTCCCCAACGGTTGGCTTTTGCTTACGCGCTAGGGTAGTGCGACCTTTAAGATCAGAAGCAATCTTTGACAAGGTGCGTGGTCGTTGGCCTGTGCTGGCCCGCGCAAGGCTTGCGGATGCGCCGGCCTACAACTTGAACCCGGAGATCGGCAACCTTGTCGTAACATTCAGGAGGGCCGCGATGACCCGCGTTGGCATCACTTACAGAAATAGCCCGTAAAGCCCAAGAGCTTTAGCCTTGGGATATAAGGGCTTCATACGCTTTAGCGGCTTTAGCTCATGTGTCGCATAAAACGCTCGTATATGGTACAATCGTTTGCGCTGAGGTGTTCGCACCCCATGCACGTTTCCAACTGAGTTTTGGGCGTTCCGACGAAGAATCCATCGTCGGGTAAAAAGCTCATGGTCATGTGGCGCGCTGGTTCGGCGGAAGGGGCCAACCTGAGAGTCAGCACAGACAAGCGCATGGGTAGGCCACACACCAACCTCCGTTCTCGAAAGAGGACAAGGGATGGGGCGGCATCCCTTTGAAGCCCAAGCGTTTACGCTTGGGAGCCGTCACG
>CAIRDL010000384.1 GCA_903877345.1 uncultured Oscillochloris sp.
GCTGGCTGAGGTGGTGGATCTGCTGGCCCGCAAGCCATAGACGCCCCGTGTACCTGTGGGCCAGTGGGCGGAACCCTATGAAGATCAGTCTCAATTTCGTGGCACGGATCGTCGGGATGTTGGCCCTAGCCTATGTGGGTTGGTCCATCGGGCGCTACCTCTCGAATCAGCGCCCCGACGACATCCAACAGTTTGCGACCCAGTTGCTCACGCTGGCGGGGGCTGGCCTCGGTCTCCTGAGCACGCCACGACTGACGATTGATCCCGTTGCCGAGTTGTTGCGCCGCTCGCGTAGCATCCCTCTGCCTGAACTGCTGGTCATTGGGGCCGGAGCGATGCTCGGCCTCGTCTTCGCGGTCCTCATGGCCGTCCCGCTGGCAAGCCTGCCCGCGCCCCTCAGCCAGTTCTTGCCCCTTGGGGTGGCTGGCCTCTTCGCCTATATCGGCGGCACGATTTTTGCCACGCGCCGCCACGACTTAGGCGATTTGCTCAAGGGGTTGCGCCGCCCGCTGCCGACGCAAACGTTGCCGGTGCCGGAAGCAGCACCCCCGCTGCCAAGGCGGCTGCTGCTTGATACCAGCACCATTATTGATGGGCGCATCGCCGCTGTCGCCCGCACGGGTTTTCTCGAGGGCAACCTGATCGTACCAGCTTTTGTGCTCGCCGAACTCCAGCAACTAGCCGACTCCGCCGATGAACTCCGCCGAGGCAAGGGTCGTCGTGGCCTTGAGTTGCTGAACGAGATGCAGCGCCAGTCGCCGTTGCCGGTTGAAGTGGTCAACGTCGAGGTCTCTGGCGTGAGCAAAGTTGACGATAAGCTCGTCGCGCTGGCCCGTCAGTACGACTGTCCGATCATCACCAACGACTTCAACCTGAACAAAGTCGCCGCACTCCAAGGCGTTACCGTGCTGAGCCTCAACATTTTGAGTGAGGCGGTGCGCCCCTTGGTGATCCAGGAACAGCGCCTCAGGCTGATGATCCGCAACGAGGGCAACGCCCGCCAACAGGGCGTTGGCTACCTCGATGACGGCACGCCGGTCATTGTCGAGGAGGCGCGCCACCTGATCGGCCAGACCGCCGAGGTGATTGTCACGCGCTTGCACCAAACCCAGACGGGGCGGTTGGTCTTTGCGACGCTCGCGCCAAGCCCTGAACCAGCCGCTAGTTCGTCGTAGCCAACGTTCGTGGCTATGTTCCCGTCACAGTTTGCACAGGGCATTATGAAGCCCTCAACCTGAAACCTTTTGCCACTCATCTTGCGCCTTCAGGCCAAGTGGCCGCGAGATTTTTCGGTATCTGGCTTGTAGCTACGCGTTGAACCTTGAAGTTTTGCTCAAGGACGGGCAATAAATCGGCAGCTAATAGGTTTTTCGTACCAACTAATAACTCGCATTTTAATTGCGTATCAGTAATCCTAAACGTTGTGTATTGCTGAGAATAGCCCCATTGATTTAATAAAGGAATATGATTAGTAATATCGCTATGAAGCAAGAATAGATCAGGACTTTGTTGCATCGTATACTGATAATGATGTTTACCCAGCGTGTAGGTCTCAATTGGTATCACGCCATTGCGGGCAATATAAGAGTCGGTTAAGCCAAAGAAATCCAACATAGGTACGTCAATCAATGTATACCCCAATTGGCCTAGCGCTTCAGGTGCTACAAGATTCTGTTTTGATATGTACGGTTGCAGGACTTGCCCGAGCTTGCGATAACACATGCCCGTCGGCCATTGCGCCGCAACAAAGAAATTTCTGCCTTGTAATGACCAAAAGGCGTTCAATGTTATCAATACAGCAAGAAAAAATGACGCCCATTCAACCTTTTTATGCCAACGTTTTCCGGGTAACATTCGCAGTTTATGCACACCGATGCCCGCAAGCAGGGCAGTAATTGGCAGATACGGTGTGAGGAGCCTAGAAAAAGGCATCCAATCACCACTATTCATGAGTGTAACGCCGATTCCCACAAATAAAGCAGAAAAAGCGCCATATACCTGGAATGATTTGCGCCCACTTACAAGTCCAACCACGCCTAGCACGACCAAGAACCAAGCGGGCAGCAAGGCATTTTCGACATAAAGACTACCTGCGACTATGCGAGGCCATACGATGCTCCAGTGTATATTCGAGAAGACAAGCACCGATTTAGCTCTTGCACTGTTGGGTATAACATCACCAAATGCAAACCAGCGCCACAAGGTGGTGCTGGTTATGCCTAGAATCCATATGAAAATTGGCGTCAGCGAATGGTTCTTGTGTTTTTGGTGTAAGAAAACAAGCCCACATCCCAACAATACCAGGATTGCGACAGATTCCGGTCTCGTTAAAAAGAGCAATACACCAATGCCACCCATTGCTCTTGCGCGAAGTTGCCCGCCTTGCTCCACATACTGTCTGGATACGCTACAAATAGCTAATAAAAGGAGCGCGTAAAGTCCGGTTTCAAGCCCCATCATGACGGACAAAATGAAGTTCTTATCAAATATCAGCAACGCAAAGACAAGTAACCCAACAGAGCTAGGCACAGCTGTTTTATAAAACTCATTTCCTAGCAGAAACAAAATACCTAACACACACAACGTACCAAGTATTTTTACTGATACTTCTGCTGGGATATGGCACAGTTCAAAGCCAACAAGTAACATCGTCCACGTTACGCTAGTAGTACCTTCAACCGGATGCCCGCTGTTAAAACTATAGCCATACCCTTGAATGATGTTATGAGCGTATCGAAAGAAAATGTAAGCATCATCAATAAGGCTAACCCAGTTCAATGCGATGTATATCAATGAAATAATACATACAAATAAAAGGGTAATAACAGCCTTATTTTTACTAGACAGAACTACCATCGTACTTTCTCGTCACTCGTTTGGTGCGACCGTCAGACCGGAACTTCCGGCAGAATCGCACCTTTAGCTAACCCATCGGTCAGGGTGCGGCCCGGTCGCGCAACATTTACACGACCTAGATGATTAAAAATCCGCATTCCTCTATGGAAAGTCGCGATATGGTAGATTAAACCATTTATGCTGCCTTAGTTTCTTGCCTAGCTTTAACAATCAGGTTGAATAGGCGCGTAAAATACGTTAGAACACCATCAGATACCTAGTTCCCGCCATCATTCGTTGCGTATAATACAGCATTGGGCTAGCAGTTGTCAACACGTCAAGCTGACTCGGGGACAGCGGATGGATAAAGGAAGCGTGTTATGCGCGCAGTCATTCAGCGGGTAAGCGAGGCGTCGGTTGAGGTCGCGGGGGCAATCGTCGGACGTACGGGCATGGGCCTCTTGGTCTTGCTTGGTGTTGGTCAGGGCGACAGTACCGAGGAGGCGCGTCTGCTTGCGGAGAAGACGGCTCGCCTGCGCATCTTTGGCGACGCTGAGGGCAAATTCAACCAGTCGTTGTGCGATGTGGGCGGGGGGGCGCTGGTGATTTCGCAATTCACGCTCTACGCCGACACCCGCAAGGGACGGCGGCCCAGTTTCAGCGACGCGGCCCCGCCCAACTTGGCCGCCCCGCTGGTGGTCGCCTATGCCGAGGCGCTCCGCACCTTCGGCCTTCCCGTAGCAACCGGCGTCTTCGGCGCAATGATGCGCGTGGCCCTCATCAACGATGGCCCAGTCACGATCATCCTATCAACGGAGACTCAATCGGCAAACGTGCGTCGTCAAGCGTCAAGCAGCACCGCACGTCAACGCCGATAACCGCCCCTGCGTCGTTGCGTACCATTTGGGCCTTGAGGTCAAGCAGGTCAATCACTTGAGCCTTGAGGTCGTTATCATCCCCATCGGCAAGCATGGCCCGCACCTCGGCGGCAAGCTTGACCACGGCGTCACCGTCTGCCCGGTCTGGCCCGGTCGTCTGTTGGAGCGCCTGAGTCACGCGGTCAAGCTCCTGCTGCACGCTGGCCCTCGTGCTGTCTAGGACTTTCTTCTGTTCGCTGACTTCCTCTAGGCTCAACACATCCGCAGCGTACAGCCTGACCAGCTTCGAGAGCTGGGCGTTGAAGCTCTCGATATGCCGTTGGTAGGTAGCCTGTTCCGCTTCAAGATGGGCGCGCCGGTCGTCGGTCTGCTCGCCCTGGGCGGCAAGGGCCGCGATGATATGCTTCTCAATCAACACGTCGTTGGTGATCCAGTGCCAGACTGCGGCTTCAAGCGGATCGGCCTTGACGTGGCTTCCCCTCCCCTGAAACCGGCACGGGGTTGCGGTGTCTGGTGTGGCCCCGCACGTATAGTACCGAAAGCTCCGGCCCCGCCGAAGCTTGTGGACTCCGTGCATCGCTGCCCCGCACGCGCACCGCAACCGCGTTCTGAGCAGGTAGAATCGCTTGGTGTTGCGCGTTGATTGGGCTTTGCCCACGTCAAGCTGTGCTTGGGCGACATCCCACACGGCCCGGTCAATGATGACTGGCACCGCAACGGTCACGCCATAGGCCGGGTAATGCACCATCCCCGCGTAGAGAGAGTTGTGGAGGATGCGGTACAGGGTTGACTTCAACCACTTGCCGCTTGCGCCCGGGTTTTGCATTGCCACGCGGGTTGCGGACGCCGTAGCGGCCCCCGCCGCGTCAAGCCGCCGCGCAATGGTGCGCAGAGACACGCGATCAACGTACCAGGCAAACACTTGCTGCACAACAGCCGCCTCCGTTTCGTTGACGACCAGCCGACGATCACGCCCCCTGCCCACAAAGGCGTAGCCATACGGCGGGCTGTGGCCGCCCAGGAATGCCCCTGACTCGGCCTTGCCCCGCTTGCCCCGTGCCATCCGCTCTTTAATCTTCAGCCGTTCAAACTCCGCAAAAGAGGCTTCAATCGTATCAAACAGCCGCCCCTCTGGGGTCTCTGCTGACTGCCCACGAGACACCGCGTGCATGGCGACGTGCGCCGCTCGCAGTTCATCACGCAACAGGAGCATGTGGGCAACCGACCGGGTAAGCCGATCTTGGCTGTAGACAATGAGCGCGTCAACCGCCCCCACGCTGACCGCTTGCCGCACCTTCGTAAGCCCTGGGCGGTCAAGCAGCGAGCCGCTCATCACGTCGGCACACTCGGCGACAATCTCCATACCCTGATCTGCGGCGTACTTCCGGCACGCCGCCAGTTGTGTCGGCAAGC
>CAIRDL010000385.1 GCA_903877345.1 uncultured Oscillochloris sp.
ACAATTACTTGCTGCGCTCCCCGCGTATCCGTTTCCTTCTGGCCGATGACCCTGGTGCCGGCAAGACGATCATGGCCGGGCTGTTGCTCAAGGAGTTGGAGCATCGCGGGGCGGTCGAGCGGGTGCTGGTGGTTGCGCCCGCCAACCTGACCATGCAGTGGCAGGACGAGCTGCGCGACCGCTTCAGCACGGACTTCACGGTGATCCGCCGTGAGCAGCTTACAGCAAACCCTGGTGCGGACATCTGGCGTCAGCACCCACGGGCGATTATGTCGGTGGACTTCGCCAAGCGCGAGGATGTGCGGTCAACCTTTGAGGGGGCCAAGTGGGATCTGGTCATCGTCGATGAGGCCCATAAGATGGCGGCCTACCAGTATGGCGAGAAGGTCGAGAAGACCCAGGCGTACCAGCTTGGTGAGGCGCTCAGCGAGCGCACCGACCATCTGCTGCTGATGACCGCCACGCCGCACCGGGGCAACCCCGATAATTTCCGGCTGCTTTTGGCCTTGCTCGATAAGGATCTCTTTCAGCGCAATCTTGATCTGGGGAGCATCCTGCGCCAATCCGCGTTGCCGATCTTCCTGCGTCGACTCAAGGAGCGCATGGTGCGCTTCGATAATACGCCGATCTTCCCGCCGCGCAGCGTGGATACGCTCACCTATGATCTCGATGGCATCGAGAAAGATCTCTACGATGCGGTGACAGACTATGTAAGCAAGCGCTTCCAACGCGCCGAGCAACTCACCGACGACCGCGCCCGCCGTAATGTCGGCCTGGCGCTGATGGTGCTGCAACGTCGCCTTGCCTCTAGCCTGCGTGCCATTCGCAAATCGCTCGCCCGTCGTGCGGCGCGGCTCGCCGAGAAACTTCAGGTGATTCGCTCTGGCGCGGTTGTTCCAGCGACCACGCCACTCGTACTGCTGGAAGACGACTCCGAAGACGACGAGGAGCGTTGGCAGCAGGAGGATCTGGCCCTCGGCATAACCCCGGCCCAGACGGTGCACGAGATCGAGTTGGAGATCCAGGAGGTGCAGTATCTCCACGATCTGGCGCAGTTGGCGGAGGATGAGGCCGAGCGCACCGATTGTGAGCGGAAGCTGGCGGAGCTTCGCCGAGTGCTGCGCGGCCCGCTGGTCGAAGGGAAGAATCTCTGGGCATCGGGCGAGAAGCTGCTGGTTTTCACCGAGAACCGCGACACGCTCGACTATTTGGTTGAGAAGTTCGTCCGCTGGGGCTTTACGGTGGCCCAAATCTACGGCGGCATGAAGCAAGAGGAGCGCCGTGCGGCACAGGCGTACTTCAAAAAAGCCGACGGTGCCCAAATCTTGGTGGCGACAGAGGCCGCCGGCGAGGGGATTAACCTCCAGTTTTGCCGCCTGATGGTGAATTACGATCTTCCTTGGAATCCAAACCGGCTAGAGCAGCGCATGGGCCGCATTCATCGCTACGGCCAGGAACACAGCGTCCAGATCTTCAATTTGGTGGCGGACAACACCCGTGAGGGTGATGTGCTGGTCGCTGTCATGGAGAAGCTGGGCCAGATGCGCGAGGATCTGGGCAAAGAGCATGTCTACGACATCATCGGTGACTTGCTCTCGGCGGCGGAGTTGGCGGATCTGGTGCAGCGTGCGGTGAAGGAGCGCCAGTCGCTCGATGAGATCCGTGCCGTCGTCGCGACCACCGTGGACGCGAATGAACAGCGCCGCACCATGCAGGCCGCGTTGGTTGATGCGCTCGCCACCGCTAGGCTCTCCCCCGACGCGCTGGAGCAGATCCGCGAGCAGGTGCGGATCTCCAAAGAGCAGCGCCTGGTACCTGAGTATGTCGAGCGCTTTGTCGTCACGGCGTTCCGCGCCCTCGTCGCCGACAACAAGCTACGGGCGGTCATCCGGCCCCGTGCCAGCGAACCTGGCGTCTGGAGTATTGACGCGGTGCCGCACTTCATCCGGCTTGCCGCGCCGGACGGCTATACCATCAAACCGTCCTACCCGCAGCTTGTTTTCACCAAGGGACTCACGGCCCAGTACGAGCGGGCTGAGTTTGTGGCTCCGGGCCATCCCCTCTTCGCGGCGCTCTTGACCCTCGTGCGCGGGCAGTATCGCTCGTTGCTTACCGCTGGTGCCCAGTTTGCTGCTGCGCCGAATGACCAGGGGTTGTTCTGGTTGCTGGAGGCTGCGGCGAAGGACGGGACGGGCAACGTGGCTGGGCAGAAGTTGGTGGGTATCTATCAGCGCGCCGATGGGACACTGGAGGCCCGCGATCCGCTCTCGCTGCTCGATTATGCGGCTAACGCTGGCCCGGTTGAGGGTCAGTCGCCAGTCGCGCTCCCCGCTGCGTTGCTGGCGCTGGCCGCTGACTCGCCGACGGTGACGACCTGGGCCGAGACGGAGATCATCGCGCCGTATGTGGCGCGCTTGCTTCAGCAGCGCGAGCATGAGGCCAATGTGCGCGAGGCGTACCTCCAGCGTTCGCTTGATGCGCTGATCGCCGACCAGACCGCGAAGATCCTGGCCTACGCGGCGAATGAGCAGGCCCGCAAGCGTGATGCCGGCCAGTATGACATCGGCCTCCGCACGCTGGAGCAGAACCGCGAGGAGTACGAGGCGCGACTGAAGCGGCGTTTGGAGGAGAGCGGGCGTATGCGTGCGGTCGGTGCCGATGCGCCGCAGTTGGTCGGCGTGTGTGCGCTGGTGCCTGCGCCGAACGTGCTGGCTGAGGACGACGAGGGTGATAGTCCCGAGGTTGAAGCCATCGCGGTTGCGGTCGCTACCGAGTATGAACGCGCCCACGCCCGGCAGCCGCAGAGCGTTGAAGCGGATGGGCTGGGCTTCGACCTGCGCTCACGGGGGGCGACCGAGATTCGCTACATTGAGGTCAAGGGGCGGCGCGGCAGTGGTGGCGTCGCGCTGACCGCCAACGAGTGGATCAAGGCGGCGCGCTTCGGCAGTGAGTATTGGCTCTATGTTGTCCACGACTGTGGTGGCCCCAGTCCGCGCCTCACCATCATTCGCGACCCTGCCGCTTGCTTGACGGTGAGCGAGCATGTGGCGACCGCTGCACGCTTCCGGGTGAATGCGGGCGAGCTTAGCCGGAATGGGGTACAGGCCGAGTGACCTTGTACGTTGTCTCCTGGTGCGCTACACTGGGGGCCATCGAGTCATTATGACCAAGGAAACCTTCATGGAGACGATAAATGTTGCGGAGGCGAAAAGCCGCCTCTCCGAATTGCTCTCCCGCGTCTTGGCCGGCGAGCGCTTCACCATCCAGCGTCGTGAGCGCCCGGTGGCGGTCTTGATCGGGGCCGCTGAACTCCAGCGCATTGAGCGCGTCTCGCAACTCGCGGGCCGGTTGGCCGCGCTGCTCGGCCAAGACGCGGATCTCCTCACGGCTATCGAGCGTGGCGAGGTGCATCCAGCAATGGCCGCCTTTGGCTTGTGGCGCAACGACCCAGAACTAGACGATCTCGCCGAGCGGATTGCCGCCAATCGGGCGGGGCAGGTTCCCCGCCCCGCGCCTGAGCTATGAAAGTCCTCGATAGCGACCACTGGATCGCCCTACTTCGCGGCCACCTCGACCTGCGTGGTCGGGTCGCCGCCAACGAAGATCTGGCGATTACGGCCATCAGTGTGGGCGATCTCGTGTACGGTGCGGAGCGTTCGGCACGATCTACCGAGAATCTGCTCCTGCTCGATACACTCCTCGCCGGGGTCATCGTCCTTGTGTATGACGATGCTGCCGCCCATCGGTTCGGCAGCCTGAAGGTCGCCTTGGAGCGACGCGGTGAGCGCCTTGCTGATGCTGACCTCCAGATTGCCGCTGTGGTGCTGCACTACGAGGCCACGCTGATCACGCACAACCAACGCCATTTTCAGCGTGTGCCTGGCCTGGCCCTCGACGATTGGATCGGCTGATGGTCGCTCCGGCAGTGAAGACGGCGCAACCCATCCCGTCTTCGATCCTGCTCCCGCTTTGCGTCTTCGCGCCTTTGCGTCACATGCGTGTATAGTCTGACGCAAAGACGCAAAGACGCAAAGCATCTAGCTTTGTTCCGCTTGACCGCGTGCCTTTTGCGCTAGTGCATAGAGAGCCTCCTTATGCCCGCGAACCCCAACGACCGCCGCATCATCGAAGTTGCGATGCCCCTGACGATGATCTCCAAGCATAGCGCCCGCGAAAAGTCTATTCGCCACGGGCATCTCTCTACCTTGCATATCTGGTGGGCGCGACGACCGTTGGCTGCCTGTCGCGCTGCTATCTTCGCGGCCCTAGTACCCGAGCCGGAAGACCCCGCAGCGGCGCAGAAGCTCCAGAACTTCATCGCGGCGCTGGCGAATTGGGATCACAGTATTGATAGCAATGGAGCCGTCGGCGGGAAGGCGGCGCATCACTTCATTCGGGACGCCCGCGCCTATATTAAGCAGGCGTTCCCCGACCGCGCCCCCCGCGTGCTTGACCCCTTCTCCGGTGGCGGTGCTATTCCCCTGGAGGCGTTGCGCCTGGGTTGCGAAACCTATGCCTTTGACCTCAACCCGGTCGCGCATATCATCCAGCTTGCCACGCTGGTGTACCCACAGCAGTACGCGCACCGTCCTGGCACGCACGGCGAGAAACCGGGCGCAACCCTGATTGCCGATGTGCGGCGTTGGAGTACGTGGGTGCTTGACCACGCTCGTGAGGAGATTGGCGATCTCTATCCGAAAGATGCCAGTGGCGCGAACACCGTGGCCTATCTGTGGGCGCGCA